>CAKRWX010000116.1 GCA_934418055.1 uncultured Lachnospiraceae bacterium | reverse complement strand
GGTAATCAAACCGGATACCGGAACGGATAAATACCTTTTTCACCTTCGGAATCGCCCGCAGCTTCCGCAGCAGCTGGATATAATCGCTGTGATCTGCCCGCAGATTCTTACACGGCTCCGGGAACAGACACTGCTTGTTAGGGCACGCACCCTTGGTCATCTGTTTTGCGCAGGCCGGATACCGGAAATTGGCTGTCGGGCCGCCTACATCGTGGATATAGCCCTTAAAATCCGGCTCTTCTGCCAGAAGTTTGGCCTCTTTGATCAAAGACTCATGGCTTCTGGCCTGAATGATCCGTCCCTGATGGAAGGTCAAAGCACAGAAGCTGCAGGCTCCAAAACAACCACGGTTGCTGATCAGACTGAACTTGATCTCCCGGATGGCCGGAACGCCGCCTGCTGCCTCGTAGGACGGATGGTAAGTTCTCATATAAGGAAGGTCGTAGACATCGTCCATCTCCTCCTGGCTTAACGGTTTCGCCGGTGGATTCTGCACCACAAAAATATGCCCCTCATAAGGCTCCACCAGCCGTTTGCCGGAAAATGGATCCGTGTTGCTGTACTGGACAAAGAAACTTTTGGCATACTCCTTCTTATCCTTCTGAAGCTCCGTAAAATCTGGAAGCAGTTTATAATCATAGACCGAATCCAGATTTTTCGTCCGGTACACGGTTCCGTCAATAAACGTGATATCCTTGATGTCGATTCCGCTGTCCAAAGCATCCGCGATCTCTATGATGGAGTGTTCCCCCATTCCATAGGAAATAATATCCGCCTGGGAATCTAATAAAATCGAACGTTTTAATTTATTGGACCAGTAATCATAGTGGGCCAGCCGTCTTAAGCTGGCCTCGATGCCGCCGATGATGATCGGACTGTCCTTATATACGGAACGAAGCAGGTTGCAGTAAACGATGGTGGCATAATCCGGCCGTTTTCCCATGACGCCACCCGGCGTATAGGAATCCTGGGCTCTCCGCTTTTTGGACACCGTATAATGGTTTACCATGGAGTCCATATTTCCCGCGGAAACCAAAAATCCCAGTCTCGGTTTCCCTAAGATCTGCACGCTCTCCGGATTCTTCCAGTCCGGCTGGGCGATGATTCCCACTTTATAGCCATGAGCCTCCAGAAGCCTGCTGATAATGGCAGGTCCAAAAGACGGATGATCCACATAGGCGTCACCTGAAATATATACAAAATCGCACTGTTCCCATCCCCGCCGTCTCATATCTTCCCGGCTGATGGGTAAAAAATCCATTGTCATTCTTTCGCTCCTAATAATTCAAAATAGTCCCGGATGTACCCGTCTGCCAGCTCCCGTTTCTCTGCTTCCATTTTCCTGGAAAATTCATCCTCAATGGCAATCACTGTCATTCCGGCCCGCTTTCCCGCCAGAATGCCCGCCGGGACGTCCTCAAACACCATGCAGTCCTCCGGTTTCACGCCTAATTTATCCGCCACGCACAAATAAATATCCGGTGCCGGTTTTCCGGCGTTCACCTCACAGGCCGTTGTGACCACCTGGAAGAATCCCCGCACACCTAAAGACTCCAGCACTGCTTCTACCATCTCTCTGCCATTGCTGGTGGCGATTCCAGCCTTGATCCCATGATCCTTTAAATACGTTAAAAACTCTTTCGCACCCGGCTTTAACGGCACTTCATTCCGGTATTTATCAATGGACATTTCTGTCCAGATCTGCTTGATCTCCTCGATGGAGAGCGGCAGGGAAAACCGCTCCTTAAAATACACGGCAGTTTCTGTAAACCCCATACCTTCGATCGTTTTCTGCAGCTCTGGAGGACAGCTGTATCCGTATTTCCCTAAAAATTCAATATCGATCGTTTCCCACATCCACATGGAATCCACCAGGGTTCCATCTAAGTCAAAGATCACTGCTTTTACATCATCTAACTGTTTCATCAATCTTCCATTCCTGTCAGTGTTCGTAAATTATTAAGTTCCTCTTCTGTCAAAGGCCGATACGCCCCAGTCTCTAATTCCGGATCCAGCACCAGATTTCCCATGGACAGCCGTTTCAAAAATACTACCTTGCAGCCAAGGGCCTCAAACATCCGCTTTACCTGGTGGAATTTGCCCTCATGGATGGTCAGAAGGGTCTTAGTAAACTCTCCCTCTTTTTCCGGCAGAATCTCCAGATTGGCCGGTCTGGTCACCGTGCCGTCCTCCAAGATCACGCCCTGTTCCATCTGACTTACTGCATCCGCAGGCAATTCTCCCTCGATCAGCGCATAATATTGCTTATCCACATGGTGGGCCGGAGACAGCAGCCTGTGGGCCAGATCCCCGTCATTGGTGATCAGAAGCAGTCCTTCTGTGTCAATATCCAGCCGTCCTACCGGAAATAAATCCTTTCTCTGACGGTCTGCGATCAGGTCCACTACCGTCTGATATTTCCGGTCTTCGGTAGCGGACACCACACCCTGGGGCTTATTGAGCATGTAGTATTCTGTATGCACATAGCCCACCACCTGGCCGTCCATCACCACCTGGTCTTCTCCCGGCGTGATCTTCCGGTCCGTTTTCTTCTCCGTCTGGCCATTGACCTGGATCCGGCCCTTTTTTGCTGCCTCTTTGATCTGGCTCCGGGTTCCAACGCCCATATCCGCCAGATATTTATCAAGTCTCAACTGTGCCATCACATCCACCGCCATCCCGGATAATATTTATTTTTCAGGGTCATGCCATTTCCCTTGGCAAACCCCAGCGCAAATCCATCCACGCAGACCAATGCCCAGCCTTTTCGTGGCTTTTCTCCCTCATTTAAGGAAATAGTCTCACCCTTCAGATACCGGATCACCCGGTCATCTTCTCGGTTAAATGAAATGCAGTCCGCAAAAGTATCCGGGCTTAACGCCATGGCAAGGGCCTGGGACGGCTCAAACCGTCCTTTTTTTAGGGTTCCCACCAGCAGTCCGGTTCTCAAATAGCGGATGCCCTTCGCCGGTTCAAAACCCTCCGGCAGATAGTAAATAGAATCCTCCCGCACCATAAAACGGGACGGATCTTCAAAAATTCCACATTTTTCCAAAAATGCCTTTAATTCCGGCTCTTTTTCCAACGCCGCAGGGACCTTCGGTCTTGTCCCCGTCTTACCATTCTGTTTTCCTGCATGTTCCTGCTCTACGGCTTTCTTTCTTAATAAAACAACGAAATGTCCCTCTCCCTTGATCTTATGAGGGAATAGACGGATCGCTCCGGTAAATCCAAAGCTGTCGCAGGCACCCTCAAAACGCGGCAGAGGAACCACCTCCATCTCCGTATATGTCTCCAACAGATCCAGGATCTGCTCCTCGTCCTCCCGCTTGTCAAAGGTGCAGGTAGAATAAACCATCATACCGCCTGGTCTTAACATGGCAACCGCCTGGTGCAGGATCTCTTTCTGGATCGGCGCGTAATAAGCCGGTCCATGCTCCAGCCAGTCTTTCACCATATCTGCATCCTTCCGGAACATTCCCTCACCGGAACACGGCGCGTCCACTAAAATCTTATCAAAATATTCCGGGTAAACGGACGCTAATTTCTCCGGTGTTTCGCTGGTCACGCAGATGTTGGAAACGCCAAACAGTTCCAGGTTTTTAAGCAAAGCTTTGGCCCTGGAATTGCTGATATCATTGGCCATCAGGACACCCTGTCCTTTTAATTTCGCTCCCAGTTCCGTGCTTTTTCCTCCAGGAGCCGCACAAAGGTCCAACACCTTATCTCCCGGCTCCACCGGAAGCACCGATGCAGGCGTCATGGCGCTGGGCTCCTGCAGATAGTATAACCCGGCGTAATGGTAAGGATCCTTGGCCATTCGCCGCTCCTCCGGGTAGAGAAGGCCATTGGCGATCCAGGGCACCGGCTGGAAATCCCCATAGACCTGACGGCACTGCTCCGGGGTCCACTTTAAGGTGTTGACCCGCAGGCCGTAGATTCTGGGCTCCTCAAAACTGTCTAAATACGCCTGGTAGTCATCCCCCAGCAGGTCTTTCATGGACGCTGTGAAGGTTTCTGGTAATTGTATCTTCATATATAAACTCCGTATTCTCTGGTTTCTGACTGATTCTGGTCATTTTATCACTGATCCATGCCGTTTTTTGTTCTGAGCATGCACCTATCATAGTAGTATAACATATTCTTGGCCGCTTGGGAATCCGGTGGATATGGAATTCTATCTCATTTTCTTTCATATAGTAGTGGAAAACGAACGCCGTGATCCCATGAAAAATTCCATGAAACCCTCCGCCGCTTCCCATTTTCCACTCCGTCCCTTGCTTTCCGTCCTTTGCTTTTTTCTCCTCCTGGCTTTCCCGAAGCTTTCCATCGAAGGTGCCAGAAACGGCCTACTCTTATGGTTCCAGACCATCGTTCCGACCCTGTTTCCTTTTCTGATCTGCTCCGGTCTGATCACCTCCATGGGCGGAATCTCCTATCTGGTGAAACCATTTTATCCGGTATTCCACACACTTTTTGGAATGTCTGAGTCCGGGATTTACACCTTTCTCCTCGGAATCTTCTGTGGCTTTCCCATGGGAGCCAAGACCTGCCGGGATCTGCTTACGAAAGGAAAATTATCTCCCCAGGAAGCTCGGTGTCTGATGGCAGTCTGCAATCAGCCAAGCTCTATGTTTCTGCTTGGCTATACGGCTTCTGCCCTTCATGACGCTATATCCATAAAAATAATCCTTTTCTGCCTCTATCTGCCATTGATTCCATTATGGTTTCTGGCCAGAAAACTGTATGGTGATTCCATACCTTTTCCACCGACTGCCACTACATCTTCGCATAGATCTGCACGCCCCATTTCACTGGATACGCCAACAAATACACCCACGCCCCCTCTGTCCCTGGATCACATGATCCTGTCCAACATGGAACTCTTAATCAAGATCGGCGGCTATTTAATGATCTTTTCCGTGATCTCCCTATTTATCCGCCAGATTCCCAGTCCCAATCCCTTGATCCAGATCACGCTTTTAACCTTTACCGAGATCACCTGTGCCGTCCAGACCATCTGCGCCAGTACCACTCCGCCCCTTCAGGGGATTCTCATCACCACTGCCCTGGCATTTGGCGGCCTGTCCTGTCTCTTCCAGGTAAAAAGCGCCCTGTCTGCTCCAGACAACTCAAAAAGGGACTCTGCACCGCAGAATCCCTCTCCCTTATCCATTCGTCACTATCTCTTCTGGAAATTCATCCATACCATTCTCGCTGCAAGTCTCTTCCTAGCCGTCCATACATGGCAGAAACTGTACTAGGAATTCCCCCGGCGCTCCTAAAGATCCGGCAATTACTGCTGATCCTGCTGCTCCGGCTCTGCGGCTGCTGCCTCGTCATTTCTCTGGATGCTGTGATCCAGTTCTGCACGGTTGGCAGATACGATGTCATAGCTGGACTTTAAAGAAGACATGAAGGAATCAAAACGTCCCTGAGCGCCTTCCATGGTGTGGTTGATGATGTTCTCCACGCTCTTTAACATATCCTGAGTGTACTGCACAGCGCCCTGACGGATGTTGTCTGCGTCTCTGACTGCTGCATCTACGATGGTCTGGGCCTGGTTGTTGGCGTCCTCGATCACCTGGTTGGCTGCCTCGTAAGCACGCTGCATGATCTCATGCTCATTCACCAGTTCATTGGTCTGTGCGGTTGCCTTTTCAATCATGGCGTCTGCCTGGGTGCGGGCGTCTGTCAGGATCGCGTCCTGGTTGCTGATGATCTTCTGGTACTGCTTGATCTCATCCGGAATACGCAGGCGCAGTTCCACTAACAGCTCCTCTAATTCTTCCTTATTTACTAAAATCTTCGTATTGGATAACGGCTGGAACTTGCAGCCATCAATGTACTCTTCAATTTCTCCAATTAACTGCTCGATTCTGCTCATAACTTTCTTTACACTCCTTCTATTTCATCCGACTGGCTCTTACCGGGCGTTTCTCTCTTCCTCTTCTACTTTCTCTCGGACTTTCTCTGCCACATATGGATGAAGGAACTCATTGATATTGCCATGATATCTGGCAATCTCCTTCACAATGGTAGAGCTTAAATAAGAATATTTCAGATTGGTCGTCAAGAAGATCGTGTCGATCTGGGAAGCGATCACACGGTTCGTCTGGGACATCTGTAACTCATACTCAAAATCCGTGATGGCTCTTAACCCCCTCACGATCACATCTGCTTTCTGCTGCTGCACAAAATCCACCAGCAGGCCGTCAAAGGAGCTGACCTCTACGTTAGGCATATCCTTTGTGATGTTCTTTAACATATTAACACGTTCTTCCACAGAAAACAACGGAGTTTTTGAATTATTCTTTAAAACTCCCACAATGACTTTATCCATGATCTTCGCGCTTCGTTCGATAATATCCAGGTGACCCAGAGTCACCGGGTCAAAGCTTCCTGGGTAAACAGCTACTGACATAATATTTACTCCTGTTCCTATTTTTTTCTTATGAATACATGCTTGTTAGTCTTGTATTCTTTATTCCGTACGATCTCAAACCCCAGAGAATCCACATAGGAAAAATCCGTCTCCAAAGACGCTTCCACGATGATCAAAGTATCCTCATTGATCAGTTTTGAATCTTTCAGAGCCGTCAACACCTGCTTCTCCCACAGGCAGTTGTAAGGCGGATCCATAAATACCGTATCAAACAAGTATCCTTTGCCTTCCAGACGCGCGATGGCGCTGATCACATCACAGGACATGACCAATGCTTTCTCTTCTAAATGAGTCGTCTTTAAATTCTGGCGGATACACTCCACCGCTTTTGGATTTTTTTCAATAAATACTGCTTTGGAAGCGCCGCGGCTCAATGCCTCGATTCCAATACCGCCGCTTCCGGCAAAACAGTCCAGAAACTGGGTCTGGATCAGATCTGCCCCTATCATATTAAAAAGCGTCTCCTTGATCCGGTCTGTGGTTGGTCTGGTCTCCATTCCCTCAACCGTCTTTAACTGAAGACGTCTTGCACTTCCTGCAATGACTCGCATAATTCATTTCTCCTTAATAAAGATTCTTTTGTATACAAGAATCCAAAATAAGTATAATATGAAACCCTTTTGGACACAAGTATTTTTTTAAGTAACGCACCGTAACCAATGGCGAAAAATGACAATTTTATCAGAACCTTCTAGTGTATGTTTTCTTTCCAGGCACATACTAGGAATGTAACAAGCAAACGATTCATCTGAAGAACAAGGAGGCGTTTTTTATGTCAAACAAATCTTCTAACACCACAAACGTACCAGAGGCAAGAGAAGCAATGGACAAATTCAAAATGGAAGTTGCAAGCGAGCTTGGCGTTCCGTTAAGCGAGGGCTACAACGGCAACCTGACTTCCGCCCAGAACGGTTCTGTCGGTGGCTATATGGTCAAAAAGATGATCGA
>CAKRWX010000115.1 GCA_934418055.1 uncultured Lachnospiraceae bacterium | reverse complement strand
TCTGCAGGTTTTCTCTGGACAGATCCTTATTCGCGATATTCTCCCGGACAACATCATCAAAGATGTCCAGTGCCTCCTCTTTGCCATCCAGCACGCACTGGATCAGGCGTTTTTCCGTCTGAAGTGGATAGGAGTAGTAGGTCGCTGCATCAATGGAGGAAATATCACGGTAAGTGATCAGCCGTGTTTTAGCGTGAAGATAACGGAATTCCAGGATCCGCAGAGCCTCGTGATAGCATAAATAGAGCTGGTCAAGCCCCTTATGGATATCAGAAAGCACAACCCGGTGGTCAGAGACAGACAGATCCTCCTGATCCTCTAACTGGTTTAAGAGCTGGGTCAGTAACTGCTTGGCCTCCTCAATGGAATCCGTGCGGATGATCAGGGCATAACGGTTATAATCCAGATCAATGTAGATCACCTGTTCCTGCTGGATAGAAAGCTCATAAGCAGCCGCTTTCTGGATTGCAATGGCATGAAATGCATGCTCATCCTCCGGATTCATGGTTTCACCAAGAGATACACAGTAGGAGGCATCCGGATACTGAAAGTATCTGGAGGAAAGGTCTGGCTTTCTGGTAAATAACAGATCCTTATATGCCTTTGTGTGGGCCAGCTTGGAATTTTCCTCAATGTTATTCCGGATGACCGCAAATTCATCGATGGCTTCCCCAGTCTGGCCTGCCGGGATAGAAGAGGATTCCATAAGCTCTTCCATAGGGCGGTATAAGCGTTCAACCAGATGGTAACTGAGGTACAGAAACAGGCCGATCGTAAGAAATACGATGATGAAGAAGATCAGCAGTGTCTCAGCAGGAAGCTTATAGGAAGGATAAATGGATGCCATCAGCCACTGAAAAGGCGTGATTCCGGTGACCAGTAAGTATCCGCCAGAAATGTTCTGGGCTTTGCCATAATAAGAAGCACTTTTTGAAACCAAAAGCTTCTCGTAGATCTGCTGGCAGTGCTTCTGAAACTCCTCTGTGTTATGGGAATAGGCGAAGATCCCTGAGCTGTTGTACAGAAAGAAGTCTTCATCCTCAGAAGCTGCAACAAAAGTTTCTCTTGGTATCGTCACAAAGATCAGAAAAGCGTTTTTCGTATTTTTTGTATGATTGGCTTTCATGATGTAGATCATGTTTTCCAGATCCTGACTTTCCTGATCGTAGCGTGCAAGAAAGTATGGTTCATCACTGTTATAAAAATGGTCGATCAGCCACAGATATTCCTGCTGGTCGATATGAAGTGTGGATAAAAGCTCCGAAACAGCCATGGTGCGGTTATGTGTCAGCACCATATCCGCGATCTTGCCATTGAAGGCTTTGACACTCAATGGCATCAGCGCGCACTGATACTCGATAGGAAGTGTGTTATTGATCGATTCCTGCAGACCTTTGGTGGCTCCGATGGCATTGAAATAATACTCAGGCAGACTGGAGGAGTTGACCCAGCGGATGATACTCTGATTGGATGCGCATTTTAAAACCGTGTTTAAGATCACGTTAGATGCGATGGTGGCGCTGGACTCCTGGCTTTTGGCTGTCTGCTCTAAATGATACTCATATTCTGCATGTGTCTGCCGCTCCAGAAAGGCACCGCTTAAAACACTGATCAGCAATGCCATGATGATAGCAGCTGCAGACAGGATGCGGGCAAGCGTTTTTTGATAAGTTCCGCGAAAATGCATGCAATCAACCCTTCTTTATTGACTGGGCATACACCTCAACTGCACTTAGTCCCTCATGATTGCAGTATCCCAATTTGTGATGGCGGTAAGCAGAATGATCGGAAACCGCTAACTGGTGGAAATCATCGTGAGTCAGTGCCAGGTGTGCTTCCAGTTTTTCACGATATTGATCCAGCACGGATGCATAAGAAGGATCCTTTGCAACGTTGATCTTTTCCAAACGATCTTTCTTCAGATCAAACAGCTCTTCACTGTCAGGCTCTCCGTAGCAGATGTATTTGTAGTTTTCATCACAGATCATGCGTCCAGGAACGGTATAACCACGGAATTCATCCTGCCATTCTGCTGCCACATAAGGTGATGCAGAGACGGAAGTATTACCGGTGATCGCGTCATACTGGCTGGTTCCGGCTAATCCATCGTAAGGAATTCCGGAGTAATCAAGCATGGTTGGAAGTATATCTAATAAGGAAGAAACTCCTCCGATCCGTCCTTTTTTGATGCCAGGACCAGAGAACATAAATGGTACATGGTTGCTTTCTTCATAGAAAACACCGTACTTAGTGACCATATGATGACCTGCCATTCCCTCTCCGTGATCAGCAAAGAACAGGATCACAGTGTTTTCACGCTTGCCGCTTTTATCCAGGGCATCCAGGATCTGACCGATCTGCTTATCTGCCATGGCAAGATAGTAGTAGTAAGCGTAGAGATAATACTGGTAATCCAGTGGTGTCCAGTGGGCGGCGTGGCGCAGCCTGCGGTGTGCACAGCATAAATACTGGATAAATTCCGGACGGTTTTCCAGATCATCAAAATCAAAGTTCTCCGGAAGCGGAGGAAGTTCACGGTCAAGTTCAAAATTCTCAGGATGACATCCATCACGCATCTCACCGATATAACCACAGATGTTATGCGGATTCTGGATATCAGCGACTGCTAAAAATGGCTGATCCAGAGCAGGAGCCTGGTCAGTCAGCCAGGAG
Source organism: uncultured Lachnospiraceae bacterium (assembly GCA_934418055.1). GTDB lineage: Bacteria > Bacillota > Clostridia > Lachnospirales > Lachnospiraceae > UBA3402. The sequence continues at coordinate 4,721 of CAKRWX010000115.1, read as the reverse complement.
ACTGTCTTGGCGGTCGTGTCCACATCCAGATAGGTTTCATAGTCGAAGTTGATGGACGGGTTTGTTCGCGGTATATTGATCTGCACATCCGGTATCACATCAAAGCCCTTCAGGGCGCCGTAAGAATGATCCTTGCCAAAGTGGATGCATTTGTATCCGGCATCGGAAAAATACTCGCCCATGCCTTTGATCTCATCGGAGATGCGGGCAAACGTCCCTGGTCTTATTGATTCGTTCTGCTTATAAATAGGAAATTCCTGAACCGGAAGATTGGTCCGCACATTGGTCTCATGCGGATATCTGGAGGTCCAGAATGACGCTCTTGCAGGCTGACATAAAGGACATGGCGTATAGGTATAGTCAAATACTGCAGACTGAGCGGCCAGCCTGTCCAGATTCGGTGTCTGGGAATAGGTGTTGCCGTAAGCACTCAGTGCAGTAGCAGACAACTGATCACAGAGGATCAGAAGATAGTTAGTATTTTGCATGGAATCCCCCTTCTGTATAAAAGTTATAAAAATCCATCTAACTTCTGTTAATATAATATAAATAATGGCAAAAGGCAATACCGATTTGTCCTTTGTAGATGAAGTTGAAAAATGATGATGGACAAAAAGCAACTTTTTTGCCGGCATATTGAAAAATGAAAATCGTCTGGAAAATGAGAGATTTACTTTTGAAAACAGGCCGGGTATACTTAAGCCATCGCAAGGGAGAACACCTACCACGTCAGACGTCAGGGATGACGAAAATAAGAAAGGGGGATTCTGATGCAGAATAAAGAAAATGCAAAGGCTGGAATTGGAGAACGGTTCATAGCCGGAGCAAAAAGCATTGGAAAGAATTATCAGCTGTACTTATTATTACTTCCGGGCCTGTTATGGTACCTGGCATTCGCTTATCGGCCAATGACCGGATTGCGGATCGCCTTTTACGACTACAATATCTTTAAAGGTATTGCCGGAAGTAAGTTTGTTGGATTCAAGAATTTCATTGATTTCCTAACAGGACGGGATTTCATCCGAGTATTTAAAAACACCATTATGATCTCCTTCTGGCAGATCGTTGTGTGTTTCCCGGTTCCGATCCTGCTGGCAGTTGCCGTTACTGAGATGAAGAACAAAATCGTAAGCAAATTCACTCAGATGGCAACGCTGCTTCCATACTTTGTGTCAGTCGTAGTTGTCTGCGGTATGGTAGTTAACTTCTTATCACCAAGTACCGGTATCATCAATATGTTCCTTATGAAACTGGGAATCGAGCCGATCTACTTCATGGTAAAGCCTCAATATTTCAGAGGAATCTACACAACCATGACCTTATGGCAGACAGCAGGTTTCAACTCTCTGGTTTACATTGCGGCGATCATGGGTATTGATCCTTGTCTTTATGAGGCAGCAACCGTAGATGGAGCAGGCAGATGGCAGAAGATCAAAAACATTACGATCCCAGCTATTTTACCTACCGTTGTAACGATGTTCGTACTGAATGTAGGTAAGATCGTGAAGGTTGGTTACGAGGCAATCCTTCTTCTGTACCAGCCATCAACCTACTCTGTATCTGATATCATCGCTACCTATTCCTATCGTCTTGGTTTTGAGAATGGTAACTATGGTCTGTCTACAGCCGTTGGTCTGTTTGAGGCATTCATCGCACTGGTATTAGTAGTTGTTTCTAATAAAGTAAGCCGTAAGATTACGGATACAGCACTGTGGTAAGGAGGACGATATGAAAAAACATAAAAATCATGGCCGTGTCATAGGTACCGGCGAACGGATTTTTGATGCGGGAATGACAATTCTTGGAATTTTGATCTCCATCGTTGTACTTTACCCAATCTATTATGCACTGATCGCTTCCTTAAGTAAGCCTTTATATGTGGAAAATGGTACCGTTATGTTTTCCATCAAACATTTTACTTTAGAAAGCTATAAGCAGGCCTGCGCAAAGCCAGGTATCTGGATTGCTTATGCCAACACCATTTTCTATACCGCATTTGGTGTTCTGATCAATATGGCTTTCTCTACCAGTATGGCATATGCGTTATCTAAGAAGAAACTGATGTTCCGCAAATTCTTCACCTTATTTACGGTATTTACCATGTGGTTTAACGCCGGAATCATTCCGACCTACTTAAACTTCAAGAATTTCGGACTTCTGGATACCAGAACCGCAATTATCTTCGGTTTTGCCATCAACACCTACAACATGATCATCATGAAGAGCTTCTTTGAGCAGGTTCCGATGGAACTGGAGGAGGCAGCCTTCATCGATGGAGCAAACCATTTCACGATCTTCTATAAGATCTTCCTGCCATTATCAAAACCGGCATTAGCAACGGTTGCAATGTTCTACGGTGTAAACCGTTGGAACAGTTACTTCTGGGCTATGCAGTTGTTGCAGGATGACAAAAAGGCTCCGCTTCAGGTTATGTTAAAGAAGATGCTGGTTGACCGTGTGGCTAACGCAGCAGATGCAGCTTTAGTGACTGCAGAGTCCATGAGCTCACCGACTACAATTATTTACGCTGTGATCATCATTGCGATCATTCCAATGCTGATCGTGTTCCCGTTTGTTCAGAAGTACTTTAAGACCGGCCTTACCGTGGGCGGTGTAAAGGGATAAAAAAAAGGAGGAAATTAAAAATGAAAAAAGATTCCAGAAAAGTAATGGCGCTCATGCTGTTAGCAGCTATGACTGCATCTATGACCGCAGGCTGCTCAGGAAAGAGCGGTGAAACTACCAGCACAACAGCAGCTGCACAGGCAGCAGGTACAGAGGCAGCAGCCACAGAGGCTGCGACCGAGTCCGGCTTAGAGGGCAGCTTAATTAGTGCTGAGCCAAAAGAGTTTACGATTTTTGATAACTTCAACAACATGCCATTCGATAGCAACTGGCAGGTATGGCAGGAAGTACAGAAACGTACTAACATTGGTTTAAAAGGTACGATCGCTCTGACCAACTCCAACGAGGATGAGGCTTTCAACTTAATGTTAAGCTCCGGTCAGTTAGCTGATATCATCAGCTACAAGGATAGCTCTGAATTAGAGAAGTTAGGTCGTGATGGTGGACTGATCCCGTTAAACGACCTGATCGATCAGTACGCTCCACACATCAAAGCAGTTATGGAAGAGGATGACCGTTTCCGTCAGGCATGCTACTCCTTAGACGGAAACATCTACTACATTCCAAAGAACCAGGAGCTGCTTTCTGCAGAGTACTGGTGGATCCGTAAAGACTGGTTAGATAAGCTGGGTCTGGAGGTTCCGACAACGGTAGACGAGCTGCATGATGTATTATATGCATTCCGCAACGAGGATCCAAACGGCAATGGCCTGAAGGATGAGGTTCCGTTATTTGACCGTGCAGGCTGGAAGATGCCAGAAGAGTACCTGTATCTGTGGGATACCAGCACAACCTTCTATCCAAGAGATGGCAAGATGACCTTCGAGCCGCTGGAAGAGAACTTCAAGACTGGTGTTAAGGGTATGATCCAGTGGTATGAGGAAGGCATCCTTGACCCAGAGTTCTTCACAAGAGGATCTTCCGCACGTGATACCCTGTTAAGTGGTAACTTAGGTGGATGTACCCATGACTGGGTAAGTGCCGGTAACTACAACACTTCCTTAGCAGATGCGATCCCAGGCTTTGAGATGGTTCCATTTGCTCCGCCAGCAGATCAGAATGGCAACGTAAAAGAGCGTGTCAGCCGTTATCCAGGCGCAGGCTGGGGTATTTCTTCTATGTGCTCCGATCCTGAGACTGTGATCAAATTCATGGACTACTTCTTCACAGAAGAGGGCGATGCATTAATGAACTGGGGTATCGAGGGTGATACTTATACAGTGAATGCAGACGGTACCAGACAGTTTACTGATAAAGTGTTAAAATCTGAGTTAACTCCTATCGGTTATCTGCGTTCCATCGGCGCTCAGTATCGTATCGGTATGTGCCAGGATGGTAACTACGAGAAAGCAGTTATGACTGAGATCGGTAAAGAAGCAAGTGATATGTATGATTCCCATCCAGAGTGGTTTGGTACTGATATGCCTCCATATGCAGATGGTGAGATTGAGTTAAAATACACTGCTGAGGATGACACAGAGTACAAGAACATCATGGCAAGCATTCAGCCATATGTAGAAGAGAAATTCCAGTCCTGGGTACTTGGCGTTAATGATTTCGAAGCAGATTACGATGATTTCATTGCTGAGTTAAAGGCTAGAGGTATCGACCGTGCACTGGAGATCAACCAGCAGGCATATGATACTTACTTAGGCAAAAACTAATTGGTAATAAAATGCCGGGATTGGGGAAACTCGATCCCGGTTTTTCCTTATTATACCCATGTCCGACCAGAACTTGCATAAAAATAAGCGTGTTTTTGGGATTGTTAGGAGAGTGGGATTTCATAAAGGAGCAGGAAAATGGGAAAACAGAAGAATTTACTCTATATTTTTGCGGATCAGTGGAGAGCCCATGCGGTGGGGGCGGCTGGCGAGGACCCGGTGGCAACGCCAAACATGGACCGGTTTGCGGCGGAAAGCATGTCCTGTACCAATGCCATCAGCACCTATCCATTATGTTCTCCGCACCGTGCGTCTCTGATGACTGGCAAATATCCCACCAGCTGCGGCATGTGGACCAACTGCAAGATTGGTCTGGACGAGGTACTGATGTTAAAACCACAGGAAATCACCATTTCCGATGTGCTTCATGAC
>CAKRWX010000114.1 GCA_934418055.1 uncultured Lachnospiraceae bacterium | reverse complement strand
ACGCTCCGCTAAGGATCGCACTGCGGCGGAGTGGAAGAATGTCGCTAAAGCGACCCGCCGCAGGCGGAGAATCCTGCTTGCAGGATTCTTTTTCATTTAAGGACTTTTTAGTTTTCTTCGTACAACTTTGTGTAGATTTCCTCGCACAATGCGTCCACATAAGCCGGATCTGGAAGATCCTTGTGGGTGATCAGATAATCCTGGATGATCTGGAAGCGTTTTAAGCTGATCTCTTCTTCATTTAACTGGTCGAGATCCAGGATTTCCCGGTCGATGTCCTGGGCGCTCTGTTCCGATAAGAACCACTGGATGAGAGCATTGGTTTTCTGCTTTTCTTCTTCAATCTGCGGAAGCAGATCCCTGGCAGATTTGTTTGATTTTATGTAAACCACCATAGAGAAGAGTCCCATGACGGTCAGAGCAGTCTGGATCAGATAGCGGGAAAATCCAGCCATAGGCAGACGGACGATCTGTAACCAGCACAAAGCCGAGAAGATCAGGACTGCGCCGCCGACGATGAGAAAAGCAGAGGCAGAGGAACGAAGATCCTCATATTTCTGACCTTTATCTACATAAGCTGTGGAATGCTGCTTGAAGGAAAGGGCAGATGCTGGATCGGTGGAGCGAGAATCTTTCGCGGAAGCATCTGGATCATCAGAATTTACCAGAGTGTGAAAGGCTTCCGGATCATATCCGGAGAAGCTGTCCGCATCGGCGCCGTTCATCTCCATGGAAAGCATCTCCTGGGTCAGATTCTGCTGTTCTTTCTGTCGTTTTAACTGTTCCTCCCGCTTTAACCGGTCTGCTTCCTCCTTAGATGCCACCAGGGGCCCACCGCAGTCGGAGCAGGTGGTGATTCCATCCACGAATTCCATATCACATTTTGGACAATAAGGCATGACGAATACTCCTTTTTCTAAGATTGATTCCATAATTATAACATCTATTATACGCCATGGAGGAAAATTCGTCCACTGCTGGCAGAATATTTTCGCAAACCTGCCGGCAAAACAGTGATAACAAGTCTTTTGGAAAAATGAGTAGAATTTCCTAGAAAAATAAGGTAGAATAAGTGTACACCACGCCATAAGGCGCAGGTAAAATTGGAATAATGGTTCGGCTGGTTGGTGTATTTGTGCGCTGACCGGAAGCGGGCATAGAATAGAAGGAGAGAAGTATGAAAGTAGCGATCATTACAGACAGTAACAGCGGAATTACCCAGGAGGAAGGAAAACAGCTTGGAATCCGGATTGTGCCGATGCCATTTATGATCAATGGCGAGGAGTATTTAGAGGATATTACCCTGACACAGCAGGAGTTTTACGCAAAGCTTGGTGAGGGAAGCGATATTTCTACTTCGCAGCCATCTCCGGAGTCCATCATGGCTCTTTGGGATGAGGTATTGGAAGAATACGATGAGATCGTTCATATCCCTATGTCCAGTGGTTTGAGTGGATCATGTCAGACTGCCATGATGCTGGCAGAGGATTATGACGGAAAGGTAGAAGTTGTCAATAACCAGCGAATCTCCGTGACCCAGCGCCAGTCGGCCTTGGATGCGAAAGAGCTGGCAGCGAAAGGTATGTGTGCAGCGGAGATCAAGGAGAAGCTGGAGGCTGTAAAATTTGATTCCAGCATTTACATTACGCTGGACACTTTAAAGTATCTGAAAAAAGGCGGACGTATCACTCCGGCGGCAGCGGCGCTTGGTACTTTACTTCGTCTGAAACCGGTTCTGACCGTCCAGGGAGAGAAGCTGGATGCATTTGCCAAGGCAAGAACCATGAAACAGGCTAAGAGTATGATGGTGGCGGCGATCACGAAGGATTTAGAGGAGCGCTTCGGTGACCGGACAGGTAAGAATGTCCATCTGGAGGTGGCGCATACGGATAACCAGGAGGAGGCAGACGAATTTGCAAAGGAACTGCGGGAACTGTTCCCGGCGACCGGCGAGATCGTGATCGCGCCGTTGTCTTTAAGTGTCAGCTGCCATATCGGACCTGGTTCGTTAGCAGTGGCCTGCTCTAAGGTGATCGAATGAAACGGATAAAGCTGAATCATATTTTCAGTATGAAAATACCGTTGTTTCTGCTGTTTCTGATCATTGGTTTTTTGCCGGTATTTATCCAGAGCAAATTTATGAACCAGTCCTTCAGTCAGACACAGATCGATGGACGGATGATCGAGGTGCAGAACCAGTGCCTGATCACAGGAGACCGGCTGACCAGAGCCGGGTATCTGTTAAAAGAAACTCATGACCCGCTGATCGATAAAGAACTGGATACTATCGCGGACATTTTCAATGGACGAATCGTGGTGGTAGATCAGAATTTCCGGATCGTGAAGGATACGTTTGGGCTGGCCGATGGGAGGATCAATGTGTCCGAACCGATCGTAAAATGCTTCCGTGGAGAAAATGTGGCGTTTCATGAGGCTGACAAGCACTATGTGGTCACAACGGCGCAGATCTGCGACAGTGAGGATGAGAAGAATGTCATCGGCGTGCTGTTGATGACTGTGTCCACAGAGAATATTGTATCCAATGTATCGAAGGTGGCGGAGAAGATGTCTTTCTACGGGCTGATGATCATTGGAGTATTGATTCTGTGCTCTATTTTGTTCGTCGTTGTTCTGATGAAGCCATTTGGACGGCTGCAGGAGATGTTAAATAAGGTAGCGGACGGCAATCTGGACGAGAGTATTTCGGAGAATACCTACAAAGAAACATGGAACATTTCCCAGGCGGTCCAGAGCACCATCACCAAGCTGCGGACCGTGGATCAGTCCAGAGAAGAATTTGTGTCCAATGTGTCTCATGAGTTAAAGACGCCGATCACGTCTATCCGGGTTCTGGCAGATTCTCTGATGAGCATGGAGGAGGTTCCGGTGGAACTGTACCGGGAGTTTATGACGGATATTTCCGATGAGATCGACCGGGAGAGCAAGATCATTGATGATCTGTTGTCGCTGGTGAAGATGGACAAGGCGGCAGCAGAACTAAATATCGCCCAGGTAGACATCAATGCCCTGGTGCAGCAGATCTTAAAGCGGCTGCGGCCCATTGCCAAGAAACGGAATGTAGAGCTGATCTATGAAAGTATCCGGGAAGTGACGGCGGATGTGGACGAGGTGAAGCTGTCCCTGGCGATCAATAACCTGGTGGAAAACGCAGTAAAATACAACATTGAGAATGGCTGGGTGCGGGTGACTCTGGATGCAGATCACAAGTTCTTCTATATTAAAGTGGCGGATTCCGGGATTGGCATTCCGGAGGAGTATCAGGAGCATGTCTTTGAACGTTTTTACCGGGTAGATAAGGCCAGATCAAGAGAGACCGGCGGTACGGGCCTGGGCCTGTCCATTACCAGAAATGTGATCCTGATGCATCACGGCGCTATCCGTCTTTCCAGTAAAGAAGGTGAAGGATCTACCTTTACGGTGCGGATCCCGTTAAATTATATTTCTTAGGAGGAGCAGAATGAAAAACTATGTATACAGACTGCTGCTTCTTCTGACAGTCCTGGCTCTTGCCGGGTGCGGGGAAAAGAAAACGGAAGCAGTGGCCGGAGAGGCTTATAAGATTTATTATTTGAATACTTCTGTGACCAGGCTGGCTCCTTATGAATATCATACGGAGACAACAGACACGGAACTGCTGATCCAGGAGCTGATGGAGCAGTTTTTGAAGGTTCCGAATGATGTGGACAGTCAGGCGGCATTATCTGATAAGGTAGGATATCGTGGCTATCGGCTGGAGGAGCGGATCCTGTATCTGTATTTTGACGGCGGTTACAGCCGGGTCAATATGGACGCCACCAGGGAGATCCTATGCCGGGCGGCGCTGACCAAGACCATGACCCAGCTTGAGGGCGTCGATTATATCAGTATTTATGTGGCGGACCAGCCGTTACTGGATCTGACGGGAAAACCGGTGGGATTACTGGCAGACACGGATTTTATTGAAAGTATCAGCGATGTGAATACCTTTGAAAAGATCCAGATCACCTTGTATTTTGCTGACGAGACTGGCGAAAAGCTGGTAGAAGAGGATCGGGAAGTGGTTCACAGCATGAATACGTCTTTGGAGAAACTGGTAGTAGAGGAACTGCTGAAAGGTCCGGAGGTGGAAGGTGATTATCCGACACTTCCGTCTGATGTGAAGCTGTTAAATGTTTCTGTCAGTGAAAATGTATGTTATGTAAACTTTGATTCGAACTTTTTAAATAATTCCCTGGAAGTGAAGGAGTTAATTCCGATTTATTCGATCGTGAATTCCCTTTGTGCCATTTCCAGTGTGAACAAGGTGCAGTTGACGGTCAATGGCTCTTCGGATGTGATGTTCCGGGATGTGATATCGTTAAATACCCAGTTTGAGCGGAATCTGGATCTCGGTGGAGAGTGATTGTTTCAGAAAAGGAAAATTGAATATGAAAAGACCATTGTTATTTGCGGCGTGGGGATTCGTACTTGGAGAGGTATATCTACGGCTGCCGATGGTCTGGCAGATCCTGACCCTGGTGCTTCTATGCAGCGGGGGAATGGTTCTGTGGATGAAGTGGAACAAGAGCGGCAGAAATCTGGTTGTGTGGATGATGCCGCTCTTTTTTGTGCTTTTTGGAGTGGTGCGTTTGCGGCAGGAGCAGAGGCAGGTGGAAATGTGGGAGAAATTTATGGAAACTTGTGAAGGAGAAGAAAGAGAGGTATATGGGAAAATTATAGCGATCCAGCCTGGAAAGGAGAACTGGAGGCTGGATCTGGAGGGAGAAAAGCCGTATCCGAAGCTGGTGGTTTATGTGAAGGCAGAGGAGATGGCAGAGGAAGCAGAGAGCCAGGCGGCGGTTGTGGAGAAATACGGGATTGGCGAGCGGATCTGTGTGATCGGGGAGTTGAAGCAGCTCCGACATCCGGGAAATCCAGGAGAGTTTGATTATGCCGCGTATTATCATGCCCAGGGCTATGGCGGGCAGATGTATGGAGAGGTAGTGCGAAAGGCCGGAGGCAGTGTGTCACCTTATTTCCAGGGAATTTACATTCTGAAGCATCGGGCAGCGGATATCCTGGAGAGAATCTGCGAGAAGGAGGATCTGGGGATTTTCCAGTCGGTCGTATTGGGAGATAAAAGCAGTCTGGAAGAAGACACCAGAAAACTGTACCAGAGAAATGGAATCTCCCATCTGCTGGCGGTCAGCGGGCTGCATATTTCCATGATCAGTCTGGCGGTGTATGGATTTTTCCGGAAACTGGGACTGTCCATCGGTCAGGCGGGAATCGGGGCCGGATTTCTGACCATTTCCTATGGGATTCTTAGTGGAAACTCTGCCAGTGCGATCCGGGCGGTGGTGATGGTCTGTCTGCGACTGACGGCAGACCGGTTTGGACGGACCTATGATCTGTTGTCTGCCATGGCAGTGGCGGCGCTGCTTTTACTGGTGAAGTTCCCGCTTTTGCTGTTTCAGGCATCCTTTCAGTTATCGTTTGGGGCGATTGTAGGGATTGGGGCGGTACTGCCGGCGCTGCAGGCATGGGTGAAAGGGGGACGGACAGGAGCGGGTCATACGGTGAAAATAAAAGGAATGGAGGGAAAGCAGAGAAGGGAAAAGCTATGGAAAGGAATCGAGAATGCGGTACTTTCTGGATTGGCGATCCAGATTGTGACCTTCCCCGTGATCGCATATCATTTCTTTGAGTATCCAGTATACAGTATGCTCTTGAATTTGCTGGTCATTCCATTCATGGGCGGAGTATTGATATCCGGAATCCTTTGCGTGGCAGTGGGTGGATGCAGTCTCTTGTGTGGCCGGGTCGCTATTGGCGGGGGACATTATGTACTGGTACTGTATCGGATTTTATGTGAAAGCTTTCAAAAGCTGCCGGGTGCGGTGTGGGTGATCGGGAGACCGAAGCTGTGGCAGATTGGGGCGTATGTGTGCCTGTGGGGAGTGGTTCTGGGTGTAAAATGGCTGTTACTGGAAAAGGAGGATGAGGAAGAGGGACTACAAAAATGGAAAAGTGGCAGTATAACAGGTCAGGCAATCGGCCTTGTGATGATATGTGTAGTCAGTGCGTTATTTTTGGCACCACGTCCGCTTCACGGTCTGCAGACTACATTCCTGGATGTTGGTCAGGGCGATGGGATTTTCTTTCGCACCCGCCATGGCGTGATCCTTCTGGATGGCGGCAGTACTGACCAGAAAAAGCTGGGGCAGCAGGTATTGGAGCCATATCTGAAAAGCAATGGAATTTCTAAAGTTTCCTACGCCATCGTCAGCCATGGTGACCAGGATCATATCTCTGGATTGTCATACCTTCTGGAATCCGACAGCGGCATTCAGATCCAGAACCTGATTCTTCCTATTCGTGGAAAAGAAGATCCCATTTACGAAAAACTAGGTCAACAAGCCCGAAATGCCGGGGCAAAGGTGTTCTGGATGAAACAGGGGGATCAGATCCGTGTAGATGGCCTGAGCCTTCGATGTCTCTACGATGGAGCAGGAACTGACGAGACGGAGCGGAATAACCATTCCCTGTTGATCCAGGCGTCTTATGGGGATTTTGGGATGTTATTGACCGGGGATATGAGCGCAGATGGGGAGTTACAGTGGCTGGAACAGAAAGATACCTTGGAAAAGCCAGTCCAGATTCTAAAAATCGCCCATCATGGTTCCGGATATTCCAGTACAGAACCATTTCTAAAAGAAATCTCTCCCAGATTGGCAGTGATCTCCTGCGGCGAAGGAAACCGTTATGGCCACCCCCATGTGGAAACACTGGAAAGACTGGAAAAAGAGGGGATTCCGTGGGTGTGTACCAGGGATTGCGGGGCGGTTCTGGTAGGGATAAAGAAGAGAAATGTACAGGTTCGTACCTATAAAAAGTAGGTGTGGGGTAAGATATTTTCATGAATCGCTTGAGAAAACCAGAAAATCCAGTATAATAATGGATAGTGAAAATGCGTGTAACCGGGAAGACACTGAACAGTTACAAATGAGTGAAAATGGAAGATCGCACTAAGCGGCGGGTGAGAAGATGCCGGAAACAGGATCATGACAGAAAGGTGGAAATTGCGTGAAGGTATTGGCACAGGACATCAAGACAGGAGAATTTAAACCGGTGTATCTGATCTGCGGGGAAGAGGCATTTTTGAAGAAAAGCTATAAAAACCGCATGAAAGATGCCCTGGTGGGGGATGATACCATGAATTTCCACTATTTTGAGGGGAAAGGACTGGATTTAAAGGAGATCATCAGCCTGGCGGACACCATGCCGTTTTTTGGAGACCGTCGTCTGATCCTGATCGAGGACAGTGGTCTTTTTAAGAGCAGCGGCGCGGATGCCCTGGTGGAATATCTGCCACAGATGCCGGATACTACCTGTATGCTGTTTGTGGAAAATGAGGTGG
>CAKRWX010000113.1 GCA_934418055.1 uncultured Lachnospiraceae bacterium | reverse complement strand
CTCCGGCAGCGGTGTAGTCAGACAGGATTCGGTCAAAGGAACGATCGACAGTACGGCAGGAATTATCACAGGAGAAACAAACAGCTTTGCCAATGACGGAAAGAGCCATTGGATGCTGGATGAGCATGGCTGGTGGTTACGCTTTGCAGATAATACCTATCCGAAGGGCAGTGTGCGTGATTCTGGTGATATTTCGCATTGCTGGGAGCAGATCAACGGAAAATGGTGGGCCTTTGATGAAACGGGTTATGCCAAGACAGGCTGGTTAAGAGACGAGGATTACGGCGGCTGGTTCTATATAAATCTGGAACACGGCATGCAGACCGGCTGGGTGCTTCTCAATGGAGCATGGTACTATTTTAATCCGGTTTCCGATGGAAAGAGAGGCATGATGTATGCCGGACAAAGAACACCGGACGGATACTATGTAGAGAAAAACGGTGTCTGGGACGGAAGAAACAAGCAGTAAAACGGGTTCACAAGTTCAAGTCGAACGTCCGTGAGCCTGACAGATGATGGAATGGTGCTCTTGCACCATGGATCGAATAATCCGGAAGGAATCCTTCGGTTTTTGGGGGATCCTTCCGGATTTGCTGTTTAATGATAAGGTATTTTCAAATTTTCCACAACTAAAAAGTTGTAACATTCACAATCTTTTACTTGATATTGAAAAAGCGTTGTGCTATAATGGGCAACAAGTTAAGAAAAATCGTTGGAAAACGAGGAGGAAGAAGATTATGAAAAAAGGTTTCGCATTAGTTATGGCATCCATGATGGCACTGTCTCTGACAGCATGTGGAGGAAATGGTTCTTCTGCAACAACAGCAGCAGACACGAAGGCAGAGGGGACAACGGCAGCAGCACCTGCTGATAAGATTGGCTTAGCTGGCAGCGGAAAAGAACTGATCTTCACTACTGGTGGTGACCAGGGTACTTACTACGGATTTGGAAGTGTGCTGGCAGGACAGATCAGTGATATGACAGATACTACTGTAACCGCTATCGTAGGCAAGGGCTCCAAGGGCAACATCGAGGCCATGGATGCAGGCGATGCACAGCTTGGTTTTGTACAGTCTGACGTTATGGCTTATGCTTATAATGGAACCAACTTATTTGATGGCGCAAAGGTAGACGGTTTTTCTACTGTAGCGGCTCTTTATATGGAACAGGTTCAGATCGTTACGTTAAACCCGGATATCAAGACAGTAGCAGATCTGAAAGGCAAGACCGTATCTGTTGGTGATTCTGGTTCCGGTGTTTACTTTAACGCATTGGATTGCCTGGGCGCTTATGGACTGACCATTGATGATATTACTCCAACCTATCAGTCTTTCGGTGACAGTGTTGAGGCGATGCAGGACGGCAAGATCGATGCAGCATTTATCGTAGCAGGCGCACCGACGACAGCAGTCACTTCTTTAGCAGCAACCAGAAAGGTATATCTGGTAGAGTTAGACGATGAGCACATCGACAAACTGATCGAAACTTCTCCATATTACAGCAAATACACCATCGCCAAAGATGCGTATGGACTGGATGCTGATGCAACAACCGTAGCAGTAGGCGCAGTAGTAGTAGCAAGAGATGATGTAGATGAGAATGATATTTACAACGTAGTAGCAGGTATCTACGATAGCATCGACACCCTGGGACATGATAAGAAAAATGAACTGGATCTTGACTTTGCAGCTTCTGTAACTGCAGTTCCATATCACAAGGGTGCAGCAAAATATTTTGCAGAAAAAGGTCTGACTGTTCCAACAAAATAGGAATCGGAAGTAACGAACGGAATCACAGATTTTCAAAGGAAGGGGATCATTTGCAATGAGTTTTCTGAAAAAACATGCTGCGGATGCAGCAGATCTTACCAATCATTCATCGGATCATGCAGCAGAAGCTGTAGATGCAGTGATGAAAAAATACGACAGGGAATCGAATGTCCGGGTATGGGAGGGAACACCAAAGCAAGTGATCCGTTTCCTGATGGCAGCATTTTCTTTATACTGCATCTACCTGACACTGTTTGACAGGGGACTTCCGGAGGTCCGGCTGACACGGTTTTTAGCCATGATCATCCTCATTGGATTTTTGAACTATCCGGTGAAGAAAGGCCATGTGCGGGTCAACTATATTCCATGGTATGATGTTGTGCTGATGATCGCAGGAGCAGCTCCATTTCTCTACTTTGGACACAATGCCCAGAAGATTTTGCTGACCAGCTACAGTGTCATTTCGAAGGATCCATTTATGCTGGCTATCGCTATCGTAGCGATCCTGGTACTGATCGAGCTTTGCAGACGATGCGTGGGACTTCCGATCCTTTTCGTGGTTGGCGCGCTTCTGATCTATACCTTTGCCAATGTCCGTTTCGGTAAAGTGATCTACGATCTGTTCTACACCACCAACGGTGTGATGAACACACCAATTAACGTATGCCAGAAATACATCGTCGTATTTATCATTTTTGGTGCATTCTTAGAGAGAACCAGCATTTCCGCATTTTTTATTGATCTGGCAAACTGTGTGGCAGGTTCTTCTGTAGGCGGTCCGGCAAAGGTAGCTGTTATTTCTTCAGCTCTTTGTGGTATGGTTTCCGGTTCTTCTGTTGGTAATACGGTAACGACCGGTTCTGTCACCATCCCGATGATGGTTAAGACTGGATACAAACCAGAATTTGCAGGCGCTGTTGAGGCAGCAGCATCCACCGGCGGACAGATCATGCCTCCAATTATGGGTGCAGCGGCCTTCCTGATGGCAGAGTACACCGGCGTTCCTTATTCCAGGATTGCAGTGTTAGCCATTCTTCCGGCAGTTTTATACTTCGTAGGTATTTACATTGCGGTCCATCTGGAAGCAAAAAAATTGGGCTTAAAGGGACTGGATAAGGATACACTTCCAAAGTTCAGCTATCTGGTTCGCAAATTATACCTGTTAACTCCACTGGTGGTTCTGGTAATTCTGGTATCCAATGGTACAAGAACCATGCAGAGTTCCGCAGCCATCGCAATTATCGTAACCATTATTGTTGGCTTATTTAACTCCGACAACCGGATCAACATTTCCAAGATCATCGACGCTCTGGAGGCAGGCGGCAAAGGAACCATCACCGTAGCTTCCGCCTGCAGCATGGCAGGAATTGTAGCTGGATGTATCACTTCCACAGGTCTGGCATCCAAGTTATTGAGAACCATCGTATCCGCATCTGGAGGTGTGATGATCATCGCCCTGTTACTGACCATGTTATGCTGTATCGTTCTCGGCATGGGCGTTCCGACCACCGCAACCTACTGTATCATGGCAGCGACCTGCGCGCCGATCCTTATGAGCAAGGAGATCGGTGTAGAGATGTTGGCAGCACACTTCTTCGTATTTTACTTCGGTATCGTAGCGGATATCACGCCGCCGGTGGCTCTGGCCGCCTATGCTGGTGCCGCCATTGCGAAAGCGCCGCCTATGAAGACAGCCATTAACGCAAGCCGACTGGCAATCGCTGCATTTATCGTGCCTTATATCATTGCCATGAACCCGGCGATGTTATTTATCAACACCACCATTCCTGAGGTTGTGATGATCACCATCACCAGCCTGATCGGAATCTTTGGCGTGGCAGCAGGCTTGAGTGGCTTCGTGTTCCGCCAGATGAAATGGTGGGAGCGGATCCTGTGTGTGGTCGGCGGTCTGACCCTGTTGGTTCCTGGAACACTGACTGACATCATTGGATTTGTTCTGGTTGGCATCGTGTGTGCAGTTGGTTATCAGTCTGTGAAGAAAGAGAAGGATGCATTAGCAGCTTAAATTCACGTACCTGGAAAAATACATAAGAAATGAAGAAAATCAGTTGACATACGGTTGGTTTGAAGCTATACTGGCTTCATAAAATCAATACAGAGTGTGTTACTGGTAAAGCAGGCATTAACTTTAAAAGACATCTTGAGGAAAGGTGTCCTTTAGGGTTAGTGCCTTTTTTGATGTCCGGACTGCTGTTTCACGTATGAAATGAAAATTCCATGAAATACTAAACAGGAGAGCAACATCCACCAGACAGACTCTGGGAAAAAGGAGAAGGAATATGAAAGACAAGATTTTTGGTGTGCTTCAGAGGGTGGGGCGCAGCTTCATGCTTCCAATTGCAGTGCTTCCAGTTGCGGGACTGCTGTTGGGAATCGGCAGCTCATTTACCAACGAGACGACCATCGCAACTTATGGATTGCAGTCCATTCTGGGAAATGGAACCGTTCTGCATGCGTTATTGGAGATCATCAGCAAAGCGGGAAATGTGATTTTTGACAATCTGCCGATCATTTTCGCTGTTGGCGTTGCCATCGGCATGGCAAAGGCAGAGAAGGAAGTAGCGGCGCTGGCGGCAATGATTTCGTTCTTTGTGATGCACGCGTCCATCAATGCCGTGTTAATGGTATCTGGCAAAATTTTAAGTGACGGAACCATCGCTGAGACAGTTCTGGACGGAACTATTGCCAATGTGTGCGGCATCCAGTCTTTGCAGATGGGTGTGTTTGGCGGTATTATTGTAGGACTGGGTGTAGCGGCGCTTCACAACCGTTATCATAAGATTGTTCTGCCAAGTGCCTTATCATTCTTTGGCGGTTCCCGGTTTGTGCCGATCATTTCAACGGTGGTTTACGTGGGTGTGGGAATTCTTATGTACTTTATCTGGCCTGCTGTTCAGAACGGCATTTTTGCTCTGGGCGGCCTGGTGACAGGAACTGGATATTTTGGAACCCTGATTTTTGGTATTATCAAGCGTGCTCTGATTCCGTTTGGCCTTCATCACGTATTTTATATGCCATTCTGGCAGACTGCTGTCGGCGGAACCATGATGGTAGACGGCAATCTGATCCAGGGTGGTCAGAACATTTTCTTTGCCCAGCTGGCAAGCCCGAATGTGGCGCATTTCAGCTCTGATGCCACCAGATATTTCTCTGGCGAGTTTATTTTCATGATTTTCGGACTTCCAGGCGCGGCGCTGGCTATGTACCGCTGTGCGAAACCGGAGAAGAAAAAGGCGGCTGGCGGTCTGCTGTTAAGTGCGGCGCTGGCTTGTATGTTTACAGGAATTACAGAGCCACTGGAATTTTCCTTTTTATTTGTAGCACCGGCATTATTTGCAGTGCAGGTAATCCTGGCAGGAAGTGCCTACATGATCGCCCATGTGTTAAATATCGCTGTTGGTCTGACTTTCTCCGGCGGCATCCTGGATCTGTTTATTTTCGGCATTTTGCAGGGAAATGCAAAGACAAGCTGGATGCGGATCATTCCGGCGGGAATCATTTACTTCCTATTATATTACTTTATTTTCAGTTTCCTGATCAAAAAGTATGATTTCAAGACTCCTGGACGGGAGGACGATGATGAGGAGACGAAATTATACACAAAAGCCGATGTCAATGCCAGAAACACGGCGAATAGCCAGCAGTCGGAGACCGGTGGAAAACAGGGCGGCACTGGCGATGAGAAGAGTGCAGCAATCGCAAGAGGTCTTGGTGGAAAGAAAAATATCACTTCTGTGGATTGCTGTGCAACCAGGCTTCGTTGTTCCATCGAGAATCCGGAACTGGTAGACGAGAAGCTGTTAAAGGCAACCGGCGCGGTTGGTGTAGTGAAAAGAGGACAGGGAATCCAGGTGATCTACGGACCACAGGTAACGGTGATCAAATCCAATCTGGAAGCTTATCTGGCGCAGACCGGGGAAGAGGATGAAGTGGACAGACCAGCAGAGTCTCAGAGGTCTGAGCAGTCAGAGACAGATTCTCAGTCAGAGACAGGCGTGTCTGAGCGGGTGCCAGCTGAGAGTGTCCAGCTACAGACATCCTCTCACATTCTTTACTCTCCGTTAAAAGGGAAAGCAGCCCCGATCAGCGAGTCCCCGGACGAGGCATTTGCCAGCAAGGCTATGGGTGACGGTTATATGGTGATGCCAGAGGATGGAACAGTGGTAGCTCCAGAGGATGGCACTGTATTGTTCGTGTTTCCAAGTAAGCATGCGATCGGCATGAAAGCGGCAGATGGAACGGAATATCTGCTTCATATTGGTGTGGATACAGTAAAATTAGACGGAAAAGGATTTGAGGTCTTTGTTACGGATGGCCAGCAGGTTCACCAGGGGGATAAATTGATGGAATTTGACCTTTCATTTATCCGTGAACACGCAGCCAGCGAAGCCTGCATGGTGATCTTTACCGGTCTGACCAGTGCGGATAGCCTGAATTTAACAAAAGAGGGCATGGTGGACCGGCTGGAGGCGATCGGAGAGATCCATAAATAAGTACCTGTTTATGATGTGATTTTTGTGGAGGAAATACCTCCTGCACTTGGCGAATTTCCAGTTTTCATGTATAATCAGAATAGAAGTGTCTGTTCGTATACATGACGGAATGGGAAATGCAGGTGCGGGAGGTATTTTTATGTACAGAATCATGAAAGTCTTGAATAACAACGGAATTCTGGTTCTGGATGATCAGTCTGGACAGGAGCAGATCCTGATTGGAAATGGAGCAGGCTTTGGGCACCGGATCGGGGAACGGCTGTCTAAACTGCCGGAGGGGAAACGGTACGAACTGGTGCGGCAGGGGGCGTCGGCACTTACCAGAATCAATGAAATTGAACCGGTCTATATTGAGGCGGCCGGACATATCATAGAAGAGGCAGAGAAGACCTTAGGAACTTTGCAGCACGACATTTTGATTCCCATGGCTGACCATATCGCCATGGCGGCCTCCAGAATCCGTGAGAAAAAAGAGATTCCCAATCCATTTTTGCAGGATATCCGGGTGTTGTTTGAAGAAGAATTCGCGGCGGCCCAGAAAGGGGCTGAGATCTTAAAAGAACTGACGGGACTGGATTTTTCGGAGGATGAGATTGGTTATATCACCCTTCACATCCACGCAGGACTTGCCCGTGAAAATGTGGCCCAGTCCTTGGAGACGGCACGGCTTGCCAACCGCTGTCTGGGGCTGATCGAGGAGCAGATGAACCGGAAGCTGACTGCTGATTCTTTAGGTTACAATCGTCTTGTCAGTCATATCCGCTACATGCTTGTCAGAGTGCGAAAGGGAGAAAGCGCCAACCTGGATCTGGAAGAGTATGCCCGTCATTCTTTCCCAAGGGAATATGAGGCGGCAACAAAGGTTTGTCAGATCTTAGAACAGGAGATGAAACTGCATTTCCCGCAGGAAGAAACGGGATTTCTGGCGATTCATATTCGACGGGTGATGGGGACTGCGGTCTGACAGGAGTTTGGCTGGTGTTTAGTAATCAGATAACGAAATAGGCATTTTGAGAGGACAAGAACCTGCTCAAAATGCCTATTTTTTCATAAAAAAATCGGAGTAACAGGATTTGAACCTGCGACCTCTCGGCCCCCAGCCGAGCGCGCTACCAAGCTACGCCATACTCC
>CAKRWX010000112.1 GCA_934418055.1 uncultured Lachnospiraceae bacterium | reverse complement strand
GAGGCGTCTATTTTTGCGTATAAAAATACCGGTTCTTCCAGAGTTTCTTTTACATGGGAAATAATTCCCCGGCATGCTTCCACTGCCAGTCCCTTTCTACGGTATGGCTTAAAAATATGATAACCAAGTTCCATGGCTATCCCGTCAAAATGTTCATTTTCTATGGGCGTCAGGCCAGCCTTTCCCACCAGCTGCCCGGTCTCCTTTTCCACCAGTGCCCAGATGCCCCACTCATAGAAGCCATACTGGCACCGGATATAATCCTTTAGCTTCTCTCTGGTGTAAAAAATCTCATCTGCTGATCCGTCTTCCGCCTCTTTTGGAACCTGATCCGCGTCCTCTTCGGCAAATTCCCGGATCAGAAGCCTCCTGGTCTCCGCAATCTTCCATGGAAGCCCCAGGTGCCGTCTGACTACCTGCTCCAGAAATTTCTGGTCAGCGTCCTCCAGATCTTCCACCAGATAAGATGCCCCCGACAAATCCTGCTGCCCCTCCCCGTTCCTGCGCCAGAAACCAACAGAGGCTTTCCCGTCTGCTTTCGCTTTCAGGAGAGCCTCTGTTTCATCGGACAGAACCACGGGATAGGAAATGCCATCAACGCTTACATATCGTATCTCTGTCATAATCCGCCTTTTATTAACATTTCTCTGGTTCTGGATATTCCTCACCAAAGGTCTCTACGGTCATTGCTTTGATCTTCTGCTCTTTCATCGGACGGTCGCTGTAATCGGTTCTCACATCCGCGATCTTATTGACGTTCTCCATGCCCTCGATGACCTTGCCAAATGCAGCGTAAGCGCCGTCTAAGTGTGGAGCATCCTTGTGCATGATAAAGAACTGGGAACCTGCGGAGTTCGGGCTCATGGCACGTGCCATGGACAGAACGCCCTCAGTGTGGTTTAAGCTATTCGGGAAACCGTTCTGTAAGAACTCGCCCTTGATGCAGTATCCTGGACCTCCCATACCGGTGCCATCCGGGCATCCGCCCTGGATCATAAAGCCGCTGATGACTCTGTGAAAGATCAGACCGTCATAGAAGCCTTTCTTTACTAAGCTGATAAAGTTGTTAACGGTATTCGGAGCGATCTCCGGATATAACTCGGCTTTGATGATGTCGCCGTTCATCATTTCGATGGTAACTACTGGATTTTTCATAAATGAAACTCTCCTTTTCTGACTGTTTTGTCTTCTATTTTAACAGAGCTTCATTTCCTTGTCCAGATGTATCCTACTGCGGAAGAATCGAGAATTCCACTGTAATGTCCGCGGTCACTTCCATCTGTCCCGGCATCACAGCCATATCTGCGGATGCCGATGCGCTTTCCTTCATGGCAGAATTCTGGTAAATTCCTGCGTCCACATATCTGCCGTACTGGTTATTGCCATTTTCCGTGACGTGCAGAAGGTCGATCACCTGGTAATTGTCCGCATGGGCCATGGTCTCTGCCTTGGTCTTGGCGCTGGCGATGGCTTTCTCCAACGCCTGGTTATATGCCTCATCATAATTGCTGGAATAGTACTGGACCTGCTGGATCTCATTGGCCCCCTGGGCAACACCGCCGGATAACAGCTCGCCAACCCGGTCCATATCCACGTCAGACACGGTGATCTGGGTCCGCATCTCATATCCGGTCACCCGCTGCTCGCTTCCGCTCCAGTCATACAGCGGATTCATGGTAAATCCAGAGGTGGAAATGGAAGCGTCCTCAAAGCCCTGCTCCTTCAGATAATCCACCAGTGCATTCATATTCTTCGTATTTTCCTGCTGACAGACAGCAGAATCTGCATCCTGGGTGCTGATTGCGTAGGTGATGGACGCCTTATCCGGTTCAATCTTCACCGTCTCACTGCCATTTACCTGGATCGTACTCTGGGTTTCCCCGTTCTCGATCTGGAGCGTATTTGGGAAGCTGACATTGGTTCCCGCCGGGCTACAGGCTGCTAAAGAAACGGCTGATAAAAGACAAATTGCTGCAATACGGTAATTTTTCATAAATTCATTCCTCCTTTATTTCCTTTCTGCACTCTCGGAAGCTTTCTGACCGCTCCCATATGCCTCTTACTCACACATGGAACAAGCCTTCTGCCTCACATCAGAACTCTTCTGTCCTGTGGATTCCAGGAAATGTCTTTTTGAATTTTGATAATTACAGTATAGCAGCAATTTCTTGATTTCTATGTTCTTTTCCCTTACATTTCCTTAACAGGATTCCTTATTTTCCATTAAGGAATTCCAACAGCCACCAGTTATCTGGTTCCGTAAAACTCCACTTCGGAGATACAGGTGTCCTGCCACTTGCTTCCCTGGTACACGGAATCGATGATCAGCTTCACTTCGCTGGCAGCCACCGGTTTCTTACTGGAAAATGTATAAAAATGGCCTGCATCATCGAAATTCAGGGTCTGTTTCTTTCCATCAATTTCCAGAGTCATAGTTTTCGGACGGTTATTCTCCTGAAAGGCAGAATCGTTTCTGCCATTTCCCGGATAAATGCGGATGGCCTGGATCTTCGTTCCTGCCTCCGGCTCATAGGTGATCTGCTCGCCGATGCCATCCCCCTCTACCCCTTCTTCCCATGGAGTCGAGGTATCACCATCGTTTAAAAACGCAGCGCCGTAAACAGTACCAGATTTGCCTGTCAGCTGGGAACTGACACTCAGGGTTCCTCCGGTCAGATGTTCCAGGCCACTTAATGCAGCCGTCTCATCGGAAGCCAGTTCAAAAGAAGTTCCTCCAATGCCTGCCACCAGGTTTCCGGCGATACTCTTGATACCGATGGCAGCAAGACCGATCACCACCAGGGCAATTCCGATTCCGGCAATTTTTTTGCCAGGACCATGGGATTTCCTATGGCTGCGCGTATCCATCACTGCACGATCGCCCCTCCGGCTGTCCTGGTCATCTGGCTCGTCATCATGATCTTCAGCTGCTTCATCCGGATCATCAGCTTCTGGCTCGTCAATGGCTTTGACCGGCATTTCCGGCTCCTCGCCCTCTTCCGGCCCATTATCCTGTGCCAGCACACGTTCCGTCAACAGGGTGGAATCTCTTAAACATTCCTGATTGTTTTCCACGTACCTGGAAATCCGGGCAATTTTTCCATTTTCTTCTATCTGCTGAACCAAAGCGCTCCAGAGCTTTCCAAGAATATCGGCAATTCTCTGACAGGCTTCTTCTGAACGATCCATGTGATCATTCATGGTCATGACCACATAACAGATCACATCCAGACGGTACGCCGCCTGCTCTCCATAGGAAAGCCGTCCGTCAAATGGCTCCATCACCTTGTTTAAGCCACGCTTAAAGCCCTCAGCATTTCCCTGGACCATGCCGTCCAGATAAACACCCAGATCTGACATCATGGAGCAGAAGGTCAATACCCAGTACAGATCGGTACAGAGATCACTGTCCCCGCAGCCGCTCTCCATCCGGTGTCTCCAGGTCTGATCCTGGTCATACTGTTCCTCTTCGCCCAGGCTGTGGCGCTGATCCAGATACTCAAAAGCGCCCTCCAAAAGACTCTGCTGGGGAATCTCTGCCCCAGCTGTCTTCTGCTTCTCAAAACGTTCTTTGGCGTCACGAAAGACTTCTATATAATACCAGCGGTATTTCATCGCACATTCTCCTTTGCCAGTTCTCCTGTTACAGCTTCCGCATTATGCGAACCGTAATATGCTCTCACTGTCTGGTTACGAATGTACAACATTTCCACGAATTTTGCAAGTATCGCAAAAGAATGTAAGAATTCCGGCTTACAGAATATCGATATGCTCTCCCGCCAGTGCCTTGTTCATACTGCGGACTGCGCAGAATTTTCCGCACATACTGCAGGTATCACTATGGTCATCCTCTGGCAGTCTGGCATCACGGATAGCCTTGGCAGTCTCCGGATCCAGTGCACAGGCAAACTGTGCATCCCAGTCCAGCACTCTTCTGGCATCCGCCATCTTATCATCAATATCTCTTGCATGCGGGATTCCCTTGGCAATATCGGCCGCATGGGCTGCGATCTTGGAGGCAATGATACCATTTTTCACATCTTCCACATTAGGAAGTGCTAAATGTTCTGCCGGAGTCACGTAGCATAAGAACGCTGCGCCGCTCATGGCTGCCACTGCACCGCCAATGGCTGCTGTGATATGGTCATATCCAGGTGCAATATCGGTAACCAACGGTCCTAATACATAGAATGGAGCGCCCATACAGATGCTCTTCTGCACTTCCATATTGGCTGCCACCTGGTCTAACGGCACATGGCCCGGACCCTCCACCATAACCTGGACATTGTGATCCCATGCCCGTTTGGTCAGTTCTCCTAATCGTACCAGCTCCTCGATCTGGCACACATCCGTTGCATCCGCCAGACAACCTGGACGGCAGGCATCACCTAAGGAAATGGTCACATCATGCTCTTCGCAGATGTCCAGGATCTCGTCAAAATGCTCATAAAATGGATTTTCCTGTCCGGTCATGCTCATCCAGGCAAATACCAGGCTTCCGCCACGGCTGACAATGTTCATTTTCCGTTTATGTTTGCGGATCTGCTCAATGGTCTTTCTGGTAATTCCGCAGTGCAAGGTTACAAAATCCACACCATCTTCCGCATGCAGGCGCACCACATCGATAAAATCCTGGGCAGTTAATTCTGCCAGGTCTCTCTGGTAATGGATCACCGAATCATAAACCGGAACCGTTCCGATCATAACCGGGCATTCATGGGTCAGTTTCTGACGGAATGGCTGGGTGTTGCCATGGCTGGACAGATCCATGATGGCTTCCGCTCCCAGGTTCACGGCGCTCATTACCTTCTGCATCTCCACATCATAGTCTTTACAGTCCCTGGAAACACCCAGGTTCACATTGATCTTGGTGCGGAGCATACTGCCCACGCCCTCCGGGTTTAAACAGGTGTGGTGCTTATTGGCACAGATGGCTACTTTGCCCTCTGCCACCAGCTGCCGCAGCTGCTCTACCGGCATATATTCCTTTTCTGCTACAATCTTCATCTGTTCCGTGATAATGCCTTTTCTTGCGGCATCCATCTGGGTTGTGTAATTCTGACTCATGTGTGATTCCTCCTATGTTAAAATTAATGATTCAGCCACTTTGCCGTGTTCACGCCACCCAGGGTGTGATCCATCGGTCCGGAGCCTTTCCCCAGATCCAGTCCCGCTTCTAACGCCTGGGTAATGTACTCTTTGGCGCGTTTTACCGCCTCTTTTAAGTCGTATCCCTTAGCCAGATTCGCTGCAATGGCGCTGGAAAGGGTGCAGCCGGTTCCATGGGTGTTTGGATTGTCCACGCGGGTTCCTGCAAACCAGGTAACTGTTCCATCGGTCTCTGCCAGCACGTCATTGGCATCATTCAGACTGTGTCCTCCTTTACAAAGAACATTGCAGCCATATGCCCTACTGATCTCCTTCGCCGCCTGTTCCATCTCCTCTGCAGAGTGGATCCCTCGTCCCCACAAAATCTGTGCCTCCGGGATATTGGGCGTGATCACTTCCGCCAGTGGAAGCAGCTTTTCTTTCAATATTTTCACTGCATCCGGCTCCAGAAGCGCCGCCCCTGAAGTGGCTACCATGACCGGATCCACCACAATATGGCGCGCCTGATATTCTTTCAATATTTCTCCGATAGCCAGGATCAGTTCTCCATTGCTTACCATACCAATTTTCACTGCATCCGGGAAAATATCGGTAAATACCGCATCCAGCTGGGCTTTTAAAAACTCCGGCGTCACATTAAAAATCCCCGTAACCCCTGTAGTATTCTGTGCCGTCAGCGCCGTGATGGCACTCATGGCAAATACCCCGTTCATGGTCATGGTCTTTAGATCCGCCTGGATACCAGCTCCACCGCTGGAATCACTTCCTGCTATGGTTAGTGCTGTTTTCATCATCCTTTTCCTCCTTACTCCCACTGCCGGATCTTCTCCAGCAGCCGCTCACTGGCTTTCCTGGGATCCTCTGCCGCAAAAATCGCACTGACCACTGCTGCGCCAGCCAGTCCGCGACCCGTCAACTTAGGAATATTATCCTCTGTGATCCCGCCAATCGCTACCACCGGGATCTCCACCGATTCTGTCACAGCTTTCATCATTTCCGCCGTAATGGGCTTTGCATCCAGCTTAGTTCCCGTCACAAAAGCTGCGCCGCATCCCAGATAATCTGCACCATCTTCCTGGGCTTTCCTGGCCTCCTCCGGGTTATGGGCCGACACCCCCAGAATCTTATCCGGCCCCAGAAGCGCCCTGGCCTTCTTTGCCGCCATATCTTCCTGGCCCACATGGACGCCATCTGCGCCAGCTTCCAGCGCCAGCTCCACATCATCATCGATCACAAACAGAACACCACGCTTGTGGCATAACTGCGCCAGTTCCTTCGCCTCCACAAGAAGCTCCTCTCTGGAAAGTTCCATCCCATCCAGATGGCTCTTCTCCCGCAACTGCACAAACGTAGCTCCCCCGTCAATGGCTTCCGAAACCACATCGATCAGCTTTCTTCCATGCAGCCAGGTGCGATCTGTCACCGCGTACAACCGCATCTGTTCTGGTAATATTTTCATGCTCCATTCCTCCAAATCTACATAACAAAGTCAAAATATGCTTTACACATTCCCATCTGATTAGCTCTTGTCCAATATCCGTTCATGCAAGCACAACTGCCATTTCCCACATACACACGAAAAAGGCGGATACACCAACTAAGAATGGTATATCCGCCAGTATCTGCGTCCTCATATTCTCCCTACGTTGGCATTATCCAAATCAGGTTCCTTGGGTCGAAGCGTTTCTGCTTCCTCTCAGCCTTACCGGCTCCCCATTTTCAATTATTTTGCTGTAATTTTCAGCTTTCTCCTTTTAATATACCTCTTTTTTCTCATTTACACAAGCCCTTGACAAATTTTCTCAAACACTTTATGATACAAACAAAGAAAGACAGGGGAGCCGGATATCCGGCTGAGAGGAAATCAGATTTCGACCCTTAGACCTGATGTGGATCATGCCACCGTAGGAAGGACTTTACCATACGCCTTTTTTACAGAGATGCCCACATTGGGTGTCTCTTAATTTTTGTTAAAAAGGGGGGAATGTGCCGACAAACCGGGCAAAGCCGAGGGGGAGCGCCCTGGGCTCTGTAATGACTCAGTCTGCGATGGGAAGCCGTGTTCCGGCGTGAGAGGAAACCAGGAAGTTTCGACCGATAAATGAGAAAATTCGTAACGAAGAAAATACAAGGAGATTTCTATCATGAAAACAAACACGAAAAAATTAACTCTCGCAGGCGTACTCTGTGCTGTCGCAGTAGTCGGCAGTATGTTCTCTTTCCCGGTATTCGGCAGCAAATGCGCCCCTGTCCAGCATATGGTCAATATTTTATGTGCCGTTTTATTAGGCCCGTGGTACGGTGTTGCAG
>CAKRWX010000111.1 GCA_934418055.1 uncultured Lachnospiraceae bacterium | reverse complement strand
CGCTTCATGAAGAAATTTTATCATGAAATTTTTGAAACGGTTGATCTGGAACTGGTTCAGGTCAGTACTCAGATGGACAATGAATGGCAGTCCATGCAGAATATCGTCGGTCAGCTGGTCTTCAGCAACACCATTCAGAAAGCCAATGCCGCCCAGACACCGCTGGACATGGAATCCGTTATCAACTATCTGTCCGGATTCTGCGCCGCCAACCCATTTATCCAGGATATTATCCTGATTCCCAGTAATTTTGATTACGTGGTAACCTCCGGCACTACCTGCAAAAGAGACTATTACTTCAGCCGGATCCTGATCCCTGCGGAAATGTCTTCCGATGAACTGATTGAACATCTGGTTACACCAGCCGATGGCATCTGTCTGCCAAGCCAGCTTTACAGCTACTCCGCTCTTGGTTCCGGTCCAGAACAGCTGATCGTATTTTCTTTTCCGATTTTTACGGACTACTTAACCAGATCTGGAACCGCTGTTTTTCTGATCAGGGACAGTTCTTTCCAGCAGCTGTTAAGCCAGAAACTTCTAAGCTATCAGGCTACAATCCTGATCCAGGATCCAATTGGCAATACCATTGTCTCAAACGGTCAAAATATGGCTGACACCCGACTCAGTGATTTTTCCGCTGACGAATACATCATCCGCCAACGGGCCTCCACGTTAAACCAGTGGCGCTACACCGCTTGTCTGCCCAACAAGCAGACTACATTTGCACAGGTTTCCGCCATTACCAGAGAATTTCTCATTGCCATTATCCTGATTCTGATCCTGGCAAGCTTCGCGATCGCAGTTCTGCAGCGTCTGAACTACGCGCCAGTCCGCCGCCTCCGGGAAAAAGCCAAGCAGCTGGCTCCGGAAAACAGCGATTTTAACGAATTAAATGAAATTTCCAATGCCCTGGATTTTTTATCCACCCAGAACACCCACCTGTCTTCCCGTCTGGAAAATAACCTGACCGCCATCAAAAATGAGCGTTTATACCGCTTATTAAGCGGCTGTTATCAGTCCAAAGAGGACTTCAATTTAGACTGTTCGGAGCTGGATCTGTCCCTTTCTTATGATTATTTTACCGTAGCGCTTTTGATGGTGCACACCCCGGATGTCAATCTGGACAGCTTAGCACAGGAGATCAAAAAATCCTTTGAAAATACCAAAGTTTACTATTGCCTCCACCATCTGCGTCCAAACCAGATCATCCTGTTCTTTAACCTTCCGGACGCATCTGGATCGGTGACAAACCTTTTCACCCAGACCCAGAAGCATCTGCTGAAGGAGTATCACATTCTTTCCACTGCCGGAATTGGCTCTGTCCGTGAACACACGGATCAGATCGCCCAGTCCTACATGGAAGCCGCCAGCGCCTTAGACTATCGTTTTGTCAAGGGCAATGGCACCGTGATCCAGTTCAGCGAGGTTGTCGGCTCCATGCAGACTTCTCTGGTCTATCCAAATCAAGAATTTGAACAGCTGCAGAATGCTCTGGCCGCCCACAATGAGCAAAGTATCCGCTCCGCCGTCCAGAACATCATCCAGTTTATGGAACACAAGCGTCTGCCTCTTTATCTGGCCAGAAGTATCTGCTTTGATCTTCTTCACATGGTAAATGAACAGTCCGACAACAGTTCTGTATCCCGTTCCCCACTGGAATTATCCGGTATGGAAACCGCCCAGGAAATCACAGAACTGCTTAAAAATTGGAGCAACCATCTGGTGGTGGGATCATCATCCGCTTCCGCACAGGTCTCCATCAACGATGTGTTGTCTTATCTGAATGAGAACTGCTATGACTGTGATTTTTCCACTTATGAAACTGCAGAAAAATTCGGCATGACTCTTCCAGCATTCAGTAAGTTTTTCAAAGACAGCACGGGACAGAATGTCACCGACTACACCATTGCCCTCCGTATGAAGAAAGCCAAAGACTTAATGGCCTCCACTTCTCTTCCGTTAAAGGACATTGCAGAGCAGGTAGGTTATTACAATATGTCCAGCTTCACCAGGCGGTTTAAACTGACCCAGGGAATTACTCCAAGTGAGTTCCGAAAGCTGGATCATTCTCAGAAGTAACGGAAAGCACCGTATCTTCCAGACAAAATTCATATCTCTGACCATCGACGACACAGCAAAACAGAATTTTCTTATTATCCAGAATTTTTTCTTCAATTCCGACAACTTCTGGTGTCGTTTCACCGGCAGGTGTCGGATACGCGATGGTCAGAAATGCATATTTCCCTGCCGTCAGGTGATCTTTCTCAAACCGGGCGATCATGGTATCATGCCACACATCATTTTTCGTGGAAATTTTCGCTGGAACCAGATGCGGCTTCAATCTCTGATCGCCATATACTGTAACATTAGCCCGCGAATCCATAGACGCCGCCACAGCTCTCTCAGAATCTACCATGGCTCTGGCGGAATCCATATGGAAATTGATCTGCACGCTGGTGTCTTCTGTCACATCATCCAACACATCCATCACTGCTAAAAATTTCTGATCCACAATGGCTGCCACCCGTCGATGAGTGACTGGTTCGTAATTCTTATGTTCTCCTACTGCATAGATCAACCGGTCTGTCTGCGCCGCATTCAACACATTTCCATCTTTCTGCGGACCATATCCCCAGCTGGAAATATATTCCCAAGGATCTTTATGATCAATGGTCAGACAGTTGTGCCAGTGGATGGATTTTAAATTCTTCCGGTTTTCATCATCCTTATAATAGTAAATCGCCGGATCTCCTAAAAGTACTCTTCCGTAAGCACTGAACTCAAAACCAGCCGGATCCATGTGGGCGTGAAGATTCTGAACCGGAGTTCGGCAGGCAAACATGGCATACAACGCATCTTTGGACCAGTCTGTCCGCATAAATACCTGCTTTAAATCTTTCTGCCAGCTGATATTCGGCAGAGATGGCTGTTCACCGCCCTTTTCCAGTTCTTTCATCTGTTCTGCCAGATCTTCCAGGTCCGGTACTTCCCAGATATACTGGGAAAGCGGATCCAGCAGCTCTTTCATACTGTAGTAATAGAGCGCATTTTTCATGTAGGTGCTGTCTTTAAATGCCATGTAATAACAGGACGCTCCCATAGACAGAGTCCCACTGTAAGTCTGACTGTCTCCCCAGGCACAGTTCGCGCCATAGGGCCTTGTAGCGTGTGTGGAATACTCCAGCATTTTCTTTAACTGCTCTCTGTAATGCTCTGACATCTGGAATCCATACTTGTCTGCCAGAAGTATGGGCAGTGTAAACCAGTAGGCAGAACCATTGTGATAGGACGCACATCCTTCAATCTGACCGCCTCCGCTGGTCACCTGGGCATCCATACTGCGCTCCATCTCGTGGATGGCATGAGCTTTCCATTTTTCCGCGTCTTTCAGTTCAGGGAACATACAGGAAAGATACAGGAGCCCGTTATTTTCCATCAAGTAATGGTTGTGATCTGCATTTGGCCAGATCTTGGGTGTTACCAGATATAACACTTTTCCATGTTCATAGATACTCTTTAAATATGCTTCTAAAAACGTCTCATCCAGGAGCCCGCTGCCAATCAGATGGTGAATCACATGAGGCCAGGTCCGGTACATACGGATTCCTACCTCCAATGAACGCCAGATTCCCTGATTGCATTTGCAGCCATCAAAATCCCAGACGGAAAGATTGCCATCCGCGTCATATAAAGGCTGACACGGACATTCTTCTACCCACTGATAAAACTCCTCGATGATCTTTTTCGCAAACCGCAGATCCCCTGTAAAGGAATAAGCCTCTGCCATGGTTCTCCAGTGAACCATGCGGTTTAACTGGTACGTATATTCGTCATAATCGTAGATATTTTCCCTCCATTTTACTGGATTCCCAATAAAATGAAGATCCGGTGAACCAGGAAGAATCGTCATGCCGTTCAGGCAATTCTCCGCCTTCTCCATATTGGTTTCATAGATCTGCGGAAATAATTCCCGGATGATCTTGCCCCTTTCTAGAAATGATACCCCCTGCTGAAATTGTTCTTCCCGTTCTTTTAAATGTTTCAGTACATCCGTGACGATCACGCCATCTTTTAAGATTTCTCTGATTTCTGTCATTTTGTCCCCCATATGAGATTCCAGGTCATTGTATTTTCGTCTAACTGCTTCTCCAGTTTCACTGCCTGAAAACCTGGAATTGGATGAAAAATCCGTTTTGTTCCAAAGGGCAGCGTAATTTCCGAATCTGCCTGAACACAGACCATGCCTTTTTCTTTCTCCAGAATCACCTTTTGCGGTTCCACAGTCACCTTCTCTTCCTGACTGCTGATCACCGGGCAGATCCAGGTGCCTCCAGGACATTCTGCCTGAATCTGGATTTTCTGTTCCTGGATGTGATAGCAGAGATGGTAACGGTAATCCTGTTCTTCACAGATCTGATGCTCCTGATTTTTTAAGCTTCCGTCTATCTGGATCACATAGTCCTGCTCTCCATTCTCCTTAACTGTCACCTGAGCTTCTGGCTCATAGATACTGCTGTAAATGATGCCATTCCGGATTACTTCAATTCTTGGTGCCAGACACTCTGCTTCTGCCTTCCATAATGCCTGCATATTACCAGGTTCTTTCCGGATATATTCTCCCATTCCAGCACACAGCAGAGTTCCTAGTGTTTTTGAGTGAAGCATGGATAAGGTTCCGCCGCTGACATGACCGCCCTTCATGTATTCCCAGTCATATGCCGTCACCGTAGCCGTCACTGACGGCGTAACGATACGCCAGGTGGAAAGTTCTGGATACTCCCGGACTCCATGCTGCGCCGGAAGTTCCTGTTTCTGTTCTTCCAGCTCCACTGCCCCGGCATTCTCCGGTCTCCACAGTTCTCTCCGGTCCAGAATTCCCGCCAGCACCTTGGCATGGCAGAACGAATGATGACTGCAGGGCGGCTGTCCCGCCTGGGCATAGTGAAGCCCTCCATACAAAAGTCCATCTGCTGTACACTGCTTCAGCAGGCACAAATTCCGCCACGCTGCCTCCATACCCGCTGAATTCTGATCATCCAACAAAAGACAGCCCAAAGCGGAACCATCACAGGTACGACTTCCCCAATAGCTCCACTTAAAATTTCTGGTTCCAAAGCTATTATCCCAGGCGCCGTCCTCCAGCATAAAATCCAGATGCGCCCGCATATAATGCTGGGCCAGTTTCTGTATATTTTCATCTCCGCTTAATTTTCCATAAAGCAAAAGACTCGGAATGGTTTCCTCCACATTGTATCCAATATCCACAGGACTGCAGCCCCGCTTGCTTCTTTTCGTCCATGGAACGCCTTCTCCAACCAGAAGCCCATTCTCCGACTCCTGTCCCAGGGCAATTTTAGCCAGTTCCGCAGCTTTTTCCTGAAATTTCTTTTCTCCCAGCACCATGCCGCTCTCATAGAGTGCCAAGGCGTCAGAAAGAGGATAATTGATGTTGTTATGGATAATCCCCTCATAGGACGCGATATACTCTGCCATCTGGAATAGACGTTCTCTCCATTCCTCCTGCTCCTCTTTCTCCAGAAGATCTCCGTGGAACCACAAAGCATCTGCCAGCGTGATCGCTAAGAATACGGTTGTGCCTGTCCAGGCAGTATCAATATCATTCCAATAAGCGCCTTTCTCCTGCTGAACCGTATGGTCTGCCCAGGTAAACAAATCCCTGGACGCCTGGATCCACCGCTTACTCTCTTCCCGGTCATTTTGGTCAGCCGCTTCCCTGGCCATCCGCATAAATGGATAAACTGCGTCCATACACCGTCCATGAATCATGCCGCAGGCCGGACATAGAATTCCTCCGTCCAGCCGCGGATTACCTGTTCCTTTGATCTGAAGCTTCAGAAGACTTTCACACCATTGATGGAGCAGTTCTTCACTAAGCTTTTCAATTCTGTCTGCCGCTTCTTTTTTGTTCATTGATTTTCCCCCAAACGTCCTTTTTCTTTACGGAGCCTCAAATGGGCCATACATGGACCGGAAACGGTCAGCCGCATAGACCGGAAGTGTCAGCATATCCCCATTTTTCATCATATGCGCTGCCAGAAGTCCCATCAGATCTGACGCCACCGCATCATAAGCCGCATCAAACATCAGATTGGTTGTTTCCTGGCTGTCCTTCTCCAGATCATATAGTTCATAAAACGCCTCATTCTGGAACAGATCCACAATCAGCTTATACTTTCCCTTCACTACACAACGCTGGAAATTCGAACGAGAACCATTGCCGTCATACTGAATGTAAGCAGCTCTCTCCTCCATCGTTTCCCCACTCAGCAACGGAAGCAGCGAACGGCCATCCATCTGATGTTTCGGCTGAATTCCCAGATAATCGCATAACGTCGGCATCACATCCACATGGCTGACCACCTGCTCTGCGACAGTTCCTGCTGCCAATGTTCCAGAGGCATCTTTCTTCGGGAATTTGATATACAGCGGCACTCTGGCTGATTCCTCATACATACACATCTTCTGGAACAGACCATGAGAACCTAACATCTCTCCATGATCGCTGGTGAAAATAATCAGACTGTCATCATAGATTCCCTGTTCTTTTAACTCATCGATAATCTGTCCTACGCAGTCGTCCAGCATGGAGACCAGCCCAAGATAAACTCTCCAGGCTTCCTTCCAATGTTCCCGATCATAACGGGCTCCCACAATACCAGTTAAATTGTACATCTGAAGCGGTGACTGTTTCTTATAGAATACACCCACATTCTCTGGAAGTTCAAATTGATTTTCACTGATTTTTCCATACCATGGTTCTGGGATCTGAAGAGGCGGATGGGGCGCTAAAAACATGGCATTTAACAGCAGTGGTTTTTCTTTATTCCGGTTTTTCAGCCCTTCTACCGCTTTTTCTGCAAAATACCGGTCAAAATAATACTTTTCTCCCGGCTCATAACATCCCGTATTGGCATTCGAATAAGAACTCACTCTGGTTACCTTTCCATCCACCATCTCTGGGATCCTCATCCGGAATCCTGGGCCGCCTGGCATCTTTACCCCATCTTCTTCCAGAAACTGCTTATAAGTCTTCTCTGTACAACACCAGGTAGTCTTACTGTCTTTCCGATCTTCCAGCTTTCCGCCTTCTGTGAACAGATGCTGCTTTCCACTATGAATGCTGTCCCAGTCATGTTCCATCAGTTCATATAACGTCTCATATTCCTTCTTCACATCCCCATAAACCGCATCTGCAGGCTCCCATGGATTGATTAAGGAG
Organism: uncultured Lachnospiraceae bacterium; assembly: GCA_934418055.1. GTDB lineage: Bacteria > Bacillota > Clostridia > Lachnospirales > Lachnospiraceae > UBA3402. The sequence continues at coordinate 190 of CAKRWX010000111.1, read as the reverse complement.
CCATTATGATCTGGATAAGTTCCTGTGAAAAATGCGCCTCTGGCCGGTACACATAACGGACATGCCGTATACGCACGGGAAAAAGAAATCCCTTCTTCCGCAATGGAATCAATTCTTGGTGTAAATCCCATTCCAAGCACATCTGCCCGCAGCTGGTCTGCCATAATGATCACTACATGTGGTTTCATCA
>CAKRWX010000110.1 GCA_934418055.1 uncultured Lachnospiraceae bacterium | reverse complement strand
CTGAGGAATATCGGTCACATTTTTTTCCAATCCTAACAGATTCCTTTCTTCCCGCTTCGCAAACTGCTTCGTGAGAAGATTAAGCAAACCATAGAAAGCCGACTGGAAAAGCAATTCATCGCCATTTTTCTCTCCCATACGGGCCATCATCATTTCCGTCATATATTTCCGAAACGCGATGTAACACGGATCATACCTGTTGGCTGCATTCGTGCCTAATTCAAAACGCAGATACCGGTAATCCGGCAAATACCGCTCCAAAAAATCCGGGTTCATACGGAGAAGGAACGCCACGCTTTCCGGCGATTTTGAAAATGTGGCATGTCCCTCATTTGAATTGATCAGGATCATATCATCTTCATCCAACAAATACAGACAGTTTCCTGCACAAACTTCCACAGTTCCTTTCAGCACAACCAAAATCTCCAGATCTTTATGCCAATTATAATGAAAGGTTCCGATCTCATAAATATATTCTGTCAAATATAAATGATTATCTTTTTGCTGATATTCAAATAAATACGGCTTCACCCTGTTATCCTCACTCCTCAAATCTGCCCTTCATCCGAAGTTCCTTCTCCCACAGAGCCACCTTTCCTCTGGCAAATAGACTGATGATCTCCAGGTTTTCATCGAGAACCAGAAGATCCGCGTCCGCGCCTGCTGCCACGCAGCCTTTTTTGCCTTCTTTTCCTAACAGAACTGCCGGTGTGGTAGTTAACAATTTCAATGCCTGCTCGAAAGGCATACCCATCCGCACCAGGATCTGAATGGTCTTATGAAGATATTTCGGCGAAGCGTAGGTAAGGCCCACGCACTCACCCTCAGCATTAAACCGTGGCTGACTGCCGAAAGCATCACTGGACATCGTCACATGATCCATGTTCATGCCATCCCGGTGAAGCAGATCAAATAGTTTCACCGCCTGGTTCTCGACCTCCTGATCATCGGAGCCTGCGGTGCAATCGATATAACCGCCCCGTTTTACCAGTTCCACGCCTGCGTCCATCAGCTCCGGGGTACGGAGCATATGGGTCGGAAGAAGGTTCTTCGCCGGAACGTCAGAATGATCCAGCACATAAAAAACCGGATCTAATCTGCCTTTTCCGCTTCCCATATGCATAGTCACCAAGCCTGGTGTCCCGCTTAACAAGCCTGCTCTTCTGGCTGCCGTTGCCAGGGCGATCAGATCGTCACCACTTGGATTAGAGCTTCGGTGATCAGAAACTGCCACTTTCACGCCGATCATCGGCGGGATCATCACGATATCTTTTTCTACGCTGCCAGTAATGGTAGTCGGCGGATAACCATATGCACTGGTCAGTGCATACACGGTCATACCCTCTTCCGTCAGCGCCCGCGCCTTTGCCACCAGATTTTCTACACTTCTGGTGATGCCATCTGTGCCTAAAAGTCCCACTGCTGTGGTAATTCCATTCTTAAAAAACACACTCAGCGAAGATTCCGGTACCCGTGATGCCGGTCCCTGCTCTCCACCACCGCCGGTGATGTGGACATGCATATCGATATAGCCGGGAACTACGGTTTTGCCGTTCAGATCATAGATTTCCACATCGGGAAGGTTCTCGTAACCATCGATGTGGTCTGCGATACGGAGGATCTTTTCTCCCTCGATCAAAATATCCTTTTTTCCGATTGGAGATGGGGTGTAGACATTGGCGTTCTTTAGTAATTTCATCATGGTTTATTTTCTCCTTAACTCTGTTAGTATTTATATGTATTCCATTCTTATTTTTCCACCTTTATTTTAGCACCAATCGTCCTCCTATCCTAGATAAAGTTTCACTGATTTTTTTCAAGTATACAAACACACCATATTTTCTCAAAAAACAAGAAAATTCAATTCTATAACACAAAAGGACCAGTTCCCCCACGGGGACCTGATCCTTCCTCTTACCATTCTGTTTTACCCTTCGGTCTTATCCTCTATGCTTTTATTCGTCTCACAGAACCGCCTTCCTGCAGCTCTGCCTCAAAGACCTTATGTTTATTTCCCTTCCCATCTTCGATTCTGGAAAATAAAATCTTCATCGTTTCTCTGACCATCTCCTCGCATGGCTGGCGCATGGTGGTCAATGTCGGGTAGTAATATTTCCCCATCTCAATCCCATCAAAACCGGCCACAGAATAATCTTCCGGGATCCGTTTGCCTGCATCATAGATGGCTTTGCACACGCCAAATGACACATTGTCGGAAATTGCGAAAAAAGCGGTTGCCGGGATATCTGAATCCAGAAAACGCTTCGTGACCTGATATCCATTGGCCATGGAATAAGCATCCATCCCTTTCTCCGGATACAGCACCAGCTCCGGACGGAATGGAATGTGGTTCTCCTCCAGTGCCTGGCGATAACCTTCTAAACGCATCCGCCCAATGGCGATATCATCTTCTCTGGCCGCCACAAAAGCAATCCTCTCATGACCCAGGCTGCAAAGATAAGAAACCATTCTTCTGGCCTCCTTCACATCATCAATGGACACAGAAGAACAGGTCGCTGGGTCCACATCACGGCGAAGCCCAATGGTACAAAGCACAAATGGTGTTGTCAGCTGGCGGAGTTTTTCCTCTGTGTGGCCAACGGTTCCTCCTAAGAACACGATCCCACACAACTTCTTCTCCTTTTCCAGTTCCATAGCCACATCGATCTCATCTTCGTCCTCCTCCACATGATGCAGAAGAAAGCTGTACTTCTTTTTTTCTACTTCATATTCCAGAATCTTGATCATCTCGTGGAAGAACGGGTTCGCGATTCCTTTCATCAGGATCGCCACCGTTTTGGAGTCCTGCCGCTTTAAATTACGGGCACTGTTATTAGGAATATAATGATGCTCTGAGATCACCTGCATGATCTTTTCTTTTGTCTCCGGGTTAATGTCCGGATGATTATTGATCGCACGTGATACAGTGCTCACACCAACTCCGCATAATCTTGCCACATCTTTAATCGTAATTGACTCCATCTCGCCACCTCATTTTATTCACCATTCTGCAGTCTTCCGCTGATCCTGGTCATTTCCCGGATCTCCTTCAGCAATGAAGCGCTTAACTGACCCTTTGCCAGTCTCCATCTCCAGTTGGTTCCAAGGGTCGATGGATGATTGATCCTGGCACGGTTATCCAATCCCAGGTAATCCTGGATCGGAATCACACACAGATCCGATACAGACAGCATCGCCAGACGGATAAAATCCCAATGATATTCCTTTCCCGGAATCCGGTCAATGTTCATATAATCGGTGCACATCTTTAAATCGCTCTTATCCAGTCCCGCATACCATCCGGCAATCGTTTCATTGTCATGGGTTCCTGTGTAAACAACAGAATTTTTCTCATAAGTATATGGAAGATAGTCCGATTTCTCTCTGGAATCAAATGCGAATTCCAGAACCTTCATTCCCGGAAATCCGCTGTCCGCCACCAGCTTTTTCACACTGTCGGTGATATATCCCAGGTCTTCCGCAATGATATTTAACTCGCCGAGACGGTTTTTCGCAGCTTCAAATAACGCAATGCCAGGACCTTTCTCCCAATGACCGTTTCTTGCCGTTGTATCTCCATATGGGATCGAATAATATTCATCGAATCCGCGGAAATGATCGATCCGGACTACATCATATAGCTCGCTGCAGTATGCGATCCGGCGGATCCACCAGTCAAAACCGGTCTCTCTGTGATAATCCCAACGGTATAATGGGTTGCCCCACAACTGTCCATCTGCCGAAAATCCATCTGGCGGACAGCCGGCCACCGCGGTTGGAAGATTCTCAGCGTCAAACTGGAACAGCTCCGGATTCGCCCATGCGTCTGCACTGTCAAATGCCACATAAATCGGAATATCTCCAATGATTTCAATGCCATTTATATTAGCATAATTTTTCAGTTTTTTCCACTGTTTCATAAAGACAAACTGTAAGTAAGAATAAAACTCGATCTCATAATACAGTTCTCTCCGGTAATAATCCATGGCATTGCTCCAGCGGAGACGGATATCCTCTGCCCACTCATTCCATGCCACGCCGTCAAACCGGTCCTTCACTGCCATAAACAGCGCATAATCATCCAGCCACCAGGCATTTTCCCTTCTATATGCCTCAAATTCCTGGTCTTCTCCTACATTAGCCCTCTCATATGCCTTACGGAGCAGTTTAAAACGGCTCTCATACAGTTTTCCATAATCAATGTCCTGCGGATCATCACCAAAATCGCATGCCTGACACTCTTTCCTGGTTAACAGCTTCTCCTCGATCAATTGATCCAGATCAATGAAATACGGATTGCCTGCATAGGTTGAGAAGGACTGATAGGGGGAATCTCCATAGCTGGTCGGACACAGCGGGAGGATCTGCCAGAATTTCTGCCCGGCCTTCTTCAGCATATCCACAAACTGATAGGCACTTTTTGAAAATGATCCAATTCCGTACCGGGAAGGCAGGGAAAAAACTGGCATTAAAATTCCACTTGCACGCATAACACGGTGCCTCCTTTGCTTTTGTTTAACCTTTTACTGCACCTGCCACAACACCTTCGATGATATATTTCTGGCAGAATAAATAGAATGCGATGATCGGGATGATCGCCAGCACCAGAAGTGCCATCATGGCACCATAGTCTTTTGCACCATAAGATCCCATCAGATACTGAACTGCAACCGGAATGGTCTTGTATGGTGTGGAAACGCCGATCACCAGATACGGAAGCAGGTAATCGTTCCATACCCACATGGCATTTAAGATTGCCACAGTAATGGCTGTTGGCTTCAGGATCGGCATCACGATCTGGAAAAATGTCTGGATCGGAGTACATCCGTCGATCATGGCTGCTTCCTCGATCTCTAACGGAATACTCTTTACAAAACCGCAGAACATAAATACAGAAAGTCCTGCGCCAAATCCCAGATATAAGAAAATCATACCAACCGGGTTATTCAGCTTCAGCATATCAGCCAGCTTGGACATGGTAAACATGACCATCTGGAACGGAACTACCATAGAGAATACAAACAGATAGTATAACGCATTGCTCAGTCTGGTCTTGACTCTTGTGATATACCATGCGGTCATGGAGGTAAAGAGTACGATCACCAGGACAGAACCGACGGTAATGAATGCGGACCAGCCAAATGCAGCAAAGAATCCTGTTTTGCGGATGCCTTCTGTATAGTTTTCCAGTCCTGCAAACATATCACCGGATGGCCAGTTAAACGGGTTGTCACTGATGTATAATTTTCCTTTAAAGGAGTTCATGATAATAAACAGGATCGGTGTGATAAAGATCACAACCAGCAGACATAAAACCGCAAGCATGATCCTGTTCTGAAGTTTTCTTGTTTTGCTCATCAGCTTTCAACCTCCTTCTTTCTGGTCAGAACCAGCTGAGACATGGCGATTCCAGCAACGATCACAAAGAATACCACTGCCTTAGCCTGTCCAACACCCTCAAATCCAACTTTTCCATAGAATGTATTATAAATATCCAGCGCCAGCATCGTGGTCTTATTAGAAGGACCGCCGCCGGTCAGCGCCAGGTTCTGGTCAAACATCTTAAACGAGTTGGAAATAGTCAGGAACAGACAGATCGTAATGGATGGCATGACCATCGGAATTTTCACTTTGGTCAGAGTCTGCCATGCATTGGCTCCATCGATCTTTGCAGCCTCCAGCACATCGGTGGAGACATTCTGAAGTCCTGCAATGTAGATGATCATGATATAACCGATCAGCTGCCAGTTCATCAGAATGATCAGGCCCCAGTACCCATATTTAGGATCCAGAAGCATGGTCACACCAAACTTTGCCAGAACGCCATTGATCATGGACTGCCAGATATAACCAAGTACGATACCGCCGATCAGGTTCGGCATGAAAAAGATGGTTCTGAAAATGTTTCTTCCCTTGATATTCTGTGTCAGCATCAGAGCCAGGGCAAAACCGCAGATATTGATGGTGACAACTGCCAGTACCGCAAACTTCACCGTAAACCACAGGGCTTTTAAGAAGTCCGGATTGGTAAATGCTTTTGCATAATTGGAAATTCCCACAAATTTTGCATTGGTAACGGTTGTGAAATCACAGAAGGACAGGTAGATACCCATAATAAATGGAACCATAAATGCCACTGCAAATGCTAACAAGGTCGGCAATACAAAAATCGGAAAATACCGTTTCATTGTTTTTCCCATGAATTATTTCTCCTTTATCTGCTTTTCCGATAGAAAAAGCGGCTTATTTCGCCGCCGCCTTTTCTGTCTTCCACTGGTCAATAACTGTTGTTTTTACCTCGTCCCAGCTCATCGTTCCCTGTGCGTACTCTAACAGTGCGCTTCCGAAGTTATCCTTGAAGGTCTGGCTTGGGAAGGTTGTAAATATCCACGGAATGCTGGTCTTTCCACTTTCCATGTAAGCTAACAGATTCTGTGCTAACGGATCGGATGGTTTCTCATCATCAGCGAATGTAGTAAATGGTGCAATGTTGCCCAGTTTGTTGGTCATATAATCTTTACCGGTCTCATCGCTGATCAGCCAGTTGATAAAATCAAGAGATGCTTTCTGATCTGCCTCTGAAACCTGTTTGTTGATACAGAAATAGTTCTCAGTACCTACGCAAAGCCCCTGCTTGTCTTCATCCTTCAGTCCCATGTAGATCGGCAGGAACTTGATGTCCTCTGCATCTACCACGTTGCCGGATACTTCAGCGATCTGGCTCCATGCCCAGTTACCATTCTGAACCATCGCTGCCTGTCCCAGTGCAAACTCTGCCATGGAATCATTCACACCCTTGCTTCCTAACATCTTAGGATCTGTTGTGGAGTTGTTCAGGTACAGATCAAAAATGTTCTTAAACTGATCGGAATAGGTAAACTCGATCTCATCCAGATCGTTCACGCCCTTATCCTGGTACTCTTCGTAAATCGGAAGATCTGCCAGATGTGTCTGCCATCTCCACTCTTCACCTGGAAGTAAGGAAGTAGAAGCAAATACGCCCTTAATGCCTAACTCATCTTTCTTCGCCTGCATATCTTCTACAACTTCTTTTAATTTATCGAAGCTGTTGATCTCATCCACGGAAGCAGCCTTTGCACCGCTGGTTGCAAAATACTTCTCCATGATCGCATCGTTGTAAATGATGCCATAACCCTCGATGGTATATGGGATGCCATACACACCTCCGTCTTCTCCGGTGATGGCTAAGGACTTATCAGACAGAGCTGCATAAAAATCACTGTCCTTTAAATCTGCACAATAGTCCTTCCAGGACTGATAACCGATCGGTCCGTTGATCTGGAACAGAGTCGGTGCATCGGTCTTGGCAATCTCAGATTTTAATGTGGACTCATAGTTGCCGCCTGCTGCGGTAACTACCTTCACCTCTACACCGGTCTTTTCGGTATAGGTCTTAGCGATCTCTTCCCATACATCGGTA
>CAKRWX010000109.1 GCA_934418055.1 uncultured Lachnospiraceae bacterium | reverse complement strand
ACCTATATCATTCTGGAGATTTATTCCAGTTCCTTAAAAGGCGTCGGGGATTCCTGGAAACCCATGATTATCACCATGCTGGGTGTATGCGGTCTCCGTGTACTCTGGCTGCTGCTCTACGTTCCAAGCCACCGGAGCATTTACACCGTGATCTTTTCCTATCCGCTGACCTGGACCGTGACATCCGTTTTGTTCCTGATCTATCTCCATGGCTTCAGCTATTACCGTTTCAAACGGCATCCGAAAGAATCAATGAAATAGCAGCTGTGCAACCCTGCATTTCCTATCAACAAATACTTTTACATCAAACGAGGACCTGCATATGACCGATTTCAAGAAACCATCCGACAAACAAGTTACGCCTAATACTGCTCAAGCTTCAGCCTCCAGCAATCAGATCACCGAAGGAGTCATCTGGAAACAGCTTCTGATTTTCTTCTTCCCGATCCTGTTTGGAACCTTTTTCCAGCAGCTTTATAACACCGTGGATGCCATTATTGTGGGCCGATTTGTAGGCAAACAGGCGCTGGCTGCAGTTGGCGGCCCTACTGGTACCGTCATCAACCTGCTGATCGGCTTCTTTGTGGGCCTTTCTTCTGGTGCCACCGTTATCATTTCCCAGTATTACGGGGCAAAACGGGAAGAAATGGTGGGTTACGCCGTCCACACCGCCATCACCGCTTCTGTGATCAGCGGCGCTGTTTTGATGGTCATCGGATTTGTGGGCGCTCCATTTGCCTTAAATGCCATGGGAACGCCGGAGGACATCGTGGGCTTTGCCACCCTCTATATGCGGATTTATTTTATCGGAACCATCGCTAACCTGATCTACAACATCGGCTCCGGTATTTTACGGGCGGTGGGTGATTCCAAACGACCCTTGTATTTCCTGATCGCCAGCTGTTTTACCAATATTATTTTGGATATTGTATTCGTTGTCTATCTGAACATGGGCATCGCTGGAGCAGCTCTGGCAACTATCATTTCCCAGTGTGTCAGCGCATTTCTGGTGATCTGGGTTCTGATCCGAACCAATGATATGTATCAACTCCATCTTTCCAGACTTGGCCTGGATATGCGGATGCTGAAACGGATCGTCCGTATCGGCCTTCCATCTGGACTTCAATCCGCCATGTACACCACTTCCAACATCATCATCCAGTCCAGCGTCAACAGCCTGGGAACAGACACCGTAGCCGCCTGGGCCGCTTATGGCAAAATCGATGTGATCTTCTGGATGATCATCAGCGCCTTTTCCATCTCCATCACCACCTTTGTGGGCCAGAACTATGGAGCCGGGAAAATGGACCGGGTGCGGAAGGGAATCCGGGTGTGTCTGGGAATGAGCTTTGTCACTACCATTTTCCTAAGTCTGTTCCTATACAACTTTGGGCAGTACATTTTCCAGATCTTTACCACAGATCCGGCAGTGCTTTCCATCGGCATGGACGTGCTTCACTACCTGGTGCCAACGTTCTTCACCTATATCTTCATCGAAATCTACTCCGGTTCTTTAAAAGGAATCGGCGATTCCTGGTTCCCGATGTTTTTAACTATGACCGGCGTCTGCGCTCTTCGTGTGCTGTGGCTGCTGCTGTATGTGCCGCACCACCGGAACATCTACGCCATTATTTTCACCTATCCGCTGACCTGGGTGGTCACTTCGGTTCTGTTCTTGATCTACTTCCATCTTTTCAGCCCCATGCGGAAGATCCGATAACCATGATCACCAGTTCCGTCTTTCTTTCGTTTTCTGTCAATATTCTTCTGATTTTCCGGCAGTCCAGTTTCTGGGCTGCCTATTTTTTCTTTTGACTATCTCTTCTTTTTATACTATAATTATTTGTTATGCAGGTAAACACATAACTTTTGTTTTCTTACGGTCAGCGCAGCAAGCGCGTAGACCTACGGAACAGTTACCATATTACAAAGAAAAGGAATGATTACATGAAATTTATTTTATCTCTGGATATGTACCAGACCCTGGCTCTGGCCGTAGGTGTTTTGTACCTGGGCGTCTTTCTGAAAATGCACATTCACGCCCTGGAAACTTTCTGTATCCCTGCGCCTGTGGTCGGTGGACTGGTATTTTCCATTCTGTCCTGTGTTCTTCACGGGCTTCATTTGCTGGAATTTAATTTTGACGAGACGTTAAAAACCATCTGCATGATTATTTTCTTCACCTCCGTTGGTTTTCAGGCCAATTTTAAGGTGCTGAAAAGCGGCGGTATCAGTCTGGTGATCTACTTATTCTGCATCATCGCCCTGATTCTGTCCCAGAACCTGCTTTCCATGGGACTGGCACAGGTCATGGGGCTTTCCCCACTGTTGGGAATGTGTACCGGTTCCATCCCTATGATTGGCGGACACGGTACTGCCGGAGCCTTTGGGCCGGTTCTGGAACACCTTGGCGTAACCGGTGCCCAGACCATCTGCACCGCCGCAGCCACCTTCGGCCTGATCGCCGGTTCCCTGATCGGCGGACCTTTAGGCCAGCGGCTGATCCGCAAACATGACCTGTTAAAGACCATCTATCCAGAAGATGATTCCATCCTGGTGGAAGATGAAGAAAAACACCGCCGCTATGTCAGCATGTATGCTCCGGCGGCTTACCAGATCGCTATTGCCATGGGACTTGGAACTTTTGTTTCCTGGCTGTTATCCCGCACTGGCATGACATTTCCAATCTACATCGGAGCCATGATCGTTGCCGCCGCCATGCGTAACATCGGAGAAATGACTGGTGCTTACACGGTTCACATGGGTGAGATCAATGACCTGGGCAACATCTGTCTGTCCCTGTTTTTGGGCATCTCCATGATCACCCTGAAGTTGTGGCAATTAGCCGATCTGGCGCTTCCATTTGCCCTTCTGCTGGTCGCACAGGTGATTCTTCTGACTGTCTTCGTCTACTTCTTGGTATTCAATATCATGGGGCGGGATTACGAGGCGGCCGTTCTCTGCTCCGGTACCTGTGGCTTCGGTATGGGCGCAACCCCCAACGCCATGGCCAATATGCAGGCTCTGACTGAGCGGTTTGCACCATCTGTAAAGGCATATCTGCTGGTTCCGATTGTTGGAAGTATGTTTGCAGACTTTTTAAACAGTCTGTTTATTACCTTCTTTATCAATTTGGTTTAACCCAGAAATTTTCTTACGGAAGCATTCCACATGGCAGCTGCTTATGCTATTTCCATAACAACATATCTTTACACAAAAACGCTGTGGCCCACACTCTCATGGATCACAGCGTTTTGATTATCATGATTTTCTGCCTGTTCATCATTTTCTAACTTTCGTATCAACAGACATCTTCTATTTCTTCTTATGAAAATTTCTTTGCAATGGCAGTTAACTGCTCTCTGGATAAGATCAGGTTCACGCCGTTTGGATTCAGCACAAATCCCTTTGCCTGTGGAACCAGCGCGCCTAACAGTCCCTTGAACTCGATCGGTGCCATACGCAGCTTCACTTCTGGATTCTTGTGGAATTTCTGGAACTCCCATACATCCGTAAAGATCGGCTGGAATGCATCGCCGTTTGGCGCTTTCACAACTGGAACCTGTACGTTTGGATTTGCCTTGCCTGGCTCGATCTCACCCTCTACTTTGGAGAAATCCACTGCCAGAATGAAGCGGGAACGTACCAGATCCGCAATCATCTCTTCCTCTAATTCCTGTAACCGTTTCATACGGACCATATCGTCCTTCTTCTGGTTCGGACGACGCAGTTCCTGTATGAAATAGATCACTGTCAGCTGAAGAGCGGTGTTGATCATCGGCACTTCTTTCTTCTCAGCAACCTTTGGATCCAGTCTGGCAATCTCGTCTAACGGCATTCTGGTAACGCCGCCTTCATCCTCAAATACCAGCATATTCACGCCGATCAGATGCAGACTTCCGAAAAATGCCAGATACTGGCTCTTCTCCATCGGGATCACACCAGTCGGCATCTGTTTCTCTGCATACGCTTTCGCTGCCGCTGTTGCCAGCTCCTCATTTGCAAAAATGTAGATCTGATCATCAAATTCTTCTGGATCACACTCTACAAATGGCATACGGGTACTTGCAGAAAACAGTACATAAATCTTCTCCAGGCTATGGATCTTCTTCACGGTTAATGTATAATCAATGGCCATCTCACTATATCCTCTTTCTTTCTCGTCTATGGTTATTGCTCACCCATTGGCAAACAATAATTGCTTATTTTTTATTATAACACCTGGGAACGTTTTCGTAAACCCACAATCACCCGATTTCCCTCTTCGTATCCAGATCTCTCAATTCCTGCGGATCTTTTACTTCCATCAGAAACAAATCATCCATATGCCGTTTCACGATCCGTTTTCCACCTTTATCCCCAGTTAGTTCCATAAGTTCTTTCTGGTACTGTTGTGCAAATACTACCGGATTGCCGATCTCCCCCTGAAATGCCAATGCGCCGATTCCTTTCCCGCTGGCTCTCCACTGATCCATCAGCCCTTTTAATGTTTCTCCCTTCAGATACGGCTGATCACTGACTGCGAAGCACACTGCCGCATCCCGCTTCCAGTTCCACGCCTTTTCCGCTGCCAGCCGGACAGAATAGGAGATCCCAAGCTCCGGATGTTCATTCAGACAAACCTCAAAGCCCCTATTTTCCATTTTTTCCGCAATCTGCGGGTACTGGGTGACCACAATCTTTTTCTGGAAAATGTCTTCGTTCAGTTCCTCTATCTGATCTGCCAGATGCTCGTACATAGGCTTTCCGTCCACCGGATAGAGCAGCTTATTTTCACCAAACCGCTCGCTGTTTCCCGCCGCCAGCATCACCAGCACAACTGGGAGATCCTGTCTGCCATTTCTGGTCTGCAATGTCAGAATTGCCTCCAAAACACCGCCTCCGATCGCTCTGGCTTTATCTGAGACAGTATAACAGCTTTCCACCACCGCTCTCGGATCAATATCACCAGATTTCATGCCTGCCTTCACCGGTACGCCATCCTGAAGAAGCCCCCGCACCACGCCTGGAATCTCCGCATAGATCGGATTTTCTCCCGCCATGCCTACAAGCTGGCCCTTCTCCACCAGATCACCAATCTGACACATTCCTTTAAATATTCCATCTCCAGACGCCCGGATAATCCGCTCTTTAGCATATCCGCCAATCATACCAGGAACTCCGGTATTGGGAACCGCACTGCCTTTCCACAACACCCGTCCCAGATCATGTCCACGTTTCGTCTCCACCACACAATGACAGTCCACACCAGCCGTAAATCCAGGCCCCACGCCAATGACGATCTTCGCGTCCGTGATGCTGGTTCCCAGATTTTTCTTGGCAATGATCGCGTCCACCACCACATCTGGCTTCCACTCCATAGCTAACTGGCACTGCGGATCTTCCAGCACCGGAATTTTCCGCTGTGCCACCGCCAGAATCAGTTTTTCCAGACTGTCGCAGCGAACGCCTTCAATTCCTTCCACTTCCGCCCGTTTTTCATAAATGGCCGGAGAAAATGCCACTGTCCGCCGCACTGTCGTCGGCACTCCAATCTCCGTCATCACCACATCCATTCCACTGTGATGCAGTCTGCAGGCAATTCCCGACGCCAGATCACCGGCTCCTTTGATTAAAACCTTCATACGATATCTCCTCTTCCTATCACCAATAACAGGAAGCTGCAATCTTCACTGCTGCTCTTCCATTCTCCTGATTCAAGCGGTCAATCCATTCCGCCGTTCGCTCCGCCGCACATTTTTCCTGATTTCCGTCCATCTGATTTAGCAGAATTCGATACGCTCTTTTTCCCACATTCTTTCTGCTTCCTGACTCGCTGAGCATGATATTTGCCAAAAACTTCTCCGTCATCTTTTCTTTCTGCATTTGTTCTAACTGTTCACTTCGGAAACACACATCCTGAACTATTTTCCCAACTGCTGTTAATCCTGCGCACCCGATCACCACCTGTGTTTCCGGAATGATCACCGGCTCATGTTCCGCCGGAATTTTCACCGGAAGGCCCTTGGAACCATCCGCCTCGATCAGAAGCACATCACAGTATTCCGAAAGCTTTCCTATTTTCTGCGGTTCCATTCCTTTTAACTTTTTCTTTGCTTTATCAACGGAGAAATTGTCATGTTTTCCTTTTTTCCATTCAATCTCTTCCGCCGCAGTCACCAGAATATTCCCGCCTGGCTCCTTCGCAAATTCCATCAACTGCTCCAGCCACTGCGGCTGATTTTCCAAAACCACCTCATAACCTTCTGGTCGGAAAATATGAGTGCTGGTGGTCACAATCACCCTTTTTCCAATCCCAGCATATTCTTTCGCCAGCTGGAACATGGTACTGGTCTTGCCTCCGGCACCTACGATGGAAATAATCCTGCACACGCTCTTTCCATCTTTCTCTTTTTCGCGCCCTTCTACCTCTATGGATTCACACGTTTTTTGCTGATCCCCTGTTTCCAACTCCAACGCATCCAGCAGTCTTCCTTCTCTCTGAAACCCATTTCCAGACCAGCGATAGAACTCAGGCATTTTCCACCTGCCATCCCTTACACACGTCCACCCAGGTCTCATAAGAAGAATACTTCTCCAGCTCTGGAATGGTCAGTTCAATGGCGCTGTTCCCGCTTCCACAAGCCGGAAATACCGTCTGAAACCGTTTCAGAGATTCATCCAGATAAATCTTCACTCCATCCTTCACCGCAAAAGGACACACACCGCCAACCGCATGTCCGATCAGTTCCACCACCTCGTCCGGTGTCAACATCTTAGCCTTCGCACCAAAATAATGGCGGTATTTCGCATTATCAATCTTCGCGTCCCCCGCCGTCACGATCAAAATCGGCATTTCGTGTACCAGAAATGATAAAGTCTTCGCAATCCTGCAAGGTTCACAATGCAGCGCCTCCGCCGCTAGCTCCACCGTAGCGCTGGATTCTGCCAATTCCTGGATCCGGGACTCCATTCCGTATTGTCTGAAATATGCTTTTACTTTCTCGATTGCCATCTTGCGTTCCTCCACAAATTCTGCAACCATGTCTTCAAAAAGTAAAAGTACAACCTTTCTAAATAACAAAAAAGGACATCCAGTCTTAGGATGTCCTTTTTCTTGTTCTTGAGAGCGCGAGACGGGACTCGAACCCGCGACCCCAACCTTGGCAAGGTTGTACTCCACCAACTGAGCCACTCGCGCATTATCTTTCCACATACCTTCAAAACCACACACTGAAAATCTATTCATCCGTTACAACTTTTCAAAACGCGGCTCCATTCATAGGCTTTCAGCCTATTTCATGTCATTGGCTTCGCCAATGCCTGAAGCTTGTCAAGTCCCAGCCTCCAGATGCAAGCATCTTCCATCTGTTCCTTTCCAATCTTCCGCCGCTCCCTAAACCTTTTTGGTCAAGCCCTCGACCTATTAGTGACAGTCAGCTACACGCGTTACCGCGCTTCCACCTCTGCCCTATCTACCTCG
>CAKRWX010000108.1 GCA_934418055.1 uncultured Lachnospiraceae bacterium | reverse complement strand
GGAGTCAGCCGTACCCCCGTTCGTGAGGCTTTTCAAACCTTGGCTTCCGAAGGTCTCATTAACCTTCGTATGAACCGCGGTGCCATAGTAAATAATATTGATGAGAAATTCATTACCGATCATTATGACATGAGAATTTTATTGGAAGGCGAAGCTGCAGCACGAGCTGCTTCCTTTGGAATGGAGACATCCGAACTTTTAACTTGTCTTTATCATCTAACCGATAATTTACCTCACATGGATCGATCGTATTATGAGAAATTAAACCAGAATATCCATCTCTCTATCTGGAAAGCAGCTGACAACCAAAAACTATATACTTACCTTACCAATTTATGGAATGGGCCCAGCATTGGTAATTCAAATTCAGAATTGGAACATTATAAAAAATCCACAGATGAACATATTCAAATTCTTTTAGCCATACGGAAAGGCGATGATGAAAGTGCGCGCCTCGCCATGCAGCAACATATCAGCCGCAGTAAAGATAACATCCTTCAATGTTTTCGTTCTGCTTGGCATACCTGATTTATTACACGATCTAATTTATTTTCTAAATAAGTGCTGATACTTTACTATTTAATGAAAATCATCTAAATAAAAGGGGAACGCATCTTTAGGCAATTAGCAATAAGATGTGTTCCCAAGATCAATCTAAAGAGGATCGTCTCTCCAATGATACCACCAGATTACTGCGTGATTCTAAGTCTAAAAAAGATAGCGTCTGAAATGGTCATTCTTACTCCAAAGTGATCGCAACAGAATAACGAAATGTTTTTTATTTGCATTGAATATAACAGATCAAGGTCTATCGTTGAAAATTTTGCCTTGGTTATGAATCCCTTTGATCTGGCTTGCTTGTGAAACAGAGAAAGGACCATGCCTATGCACAGTCCTTCTTTTGTTTCATCTTTCAATTTTCCCTTACGCATGAATCCCCCGATTCTCATCTCCGGACACATTCACGCCAAATTCATAATCATTTCCCGGAAGAATGATATTTAACAGAATTCCAGCGATAGCTGCAATCGCCAGGGCTGTTAACGTGATCGGAGTTCCTGCTACGGTAAAGGTCAGACCATCATTAAAACCAAGGCCGCACACAAAGATCACGCCTGCAATGATCAGGTTTCTGGATCTGGTCAGATCTACCTTATTCTCTACCACGTTGCGGACACCAATGGCAGAAATCATACCATACAGCATGAAGCTGACGCCGCCGATAATGGAGGAAGGCATAGTGCTGATGATCGCAGATACCTTCGGGATAAAGCTGATAATGATCGCAAATACAGCGGCAATCCGGATAACTCTTGGATCATGGACACGGCTCAACTCCAGAACGCCGGTGTTCTCGCCGTAAGTGGTATTGGCCGGACCACCAAGAATACCCGCCATGGCAGTTGCCAGACCATCACCTAACAGAGTTCTGTGAAGTCCCGGGTCCGCTAAGAAGTTTTTACCTACGGTTGCAGAAATGGCGGACATATCGCCCACATGCTCCATCATGGTCGCAATGGCGATCGGTGCCATAACCAGGATCGCAGTCACATCAAACTTACATAACTGCAGTGGCGGAAGTCCCACCAGACCAGCCTCAGCAACCGGCGCAAAGTTTAAGATTGCGGAACCATCTGGGTTTTTGATCCCTAATACATTCATAAATACAGCTGCCGCATAAGAAATCACGACACCCATCAGAATTGGAATGATCTTAAACATTCCTTTTCCCCAGATGTTAAATACAATGATCACTGCCAGAGCAATAAATGCCAGAAACCAGTTCGTAGAAGCATTGCCAATAGCGGAAGAAGCCAGGCTCAGACCGATACAGATGATCACCGGACCGGTCACAACCGGAGGCAGATATCTCATGACCCTCTTTACACCAACCAGACGAATGATCAATGCCAGCACCAGATACAACAGTCCGGCGATCACGATTCCGCCACAGGCATAGGCTGCTTTTTCATTGGCTCCCATCCCCGCATACATTCCGGTATCCAGATGTGCCACGGTTGCAAAACCACTTAAAAATGCGAAGGAAGAACCTAAGAATGCCGGAACTTTAAATTTCGCACAAACATGAAATAACAGGGTGCCAAAACCGGCACAGAACAGGGTAACTGCTACGGTAAGACCTCTTGTGGGGCCTTCTCCACAGGCGTCAACAAAATAGCTGTTTACCAGGATCGGCACCAGAATCGTCGCTCCAAACATGGCAAACATGTGCTGCAGGCCCAGAATCAGCATTTTGGCCATTCCAAGTTCCCTTGCATCCGTAATAACTCCGTTTGACTCGTTCATACTCTCTCTCCTTTGTTTTATTTGTAACCGCCCATTCCCCTTACCGCTTTCCATTTACGGCAGTTCAGCCATGCAGATCTGTTGATACAACAAAGGCATGGCTGAACGGTTACTTTCTGTTTATTATAGGAGGAATTAAGTACAAATACAAGCACTGTTTTCGATAAATATGCATCAAAAATGCCCCTGACATCCCGGCGGAAATCCGCCAGACATCAGAGGCACACAAAATTCCATTTTCCTACGCCAGATGCAGCATCTCGATCAGCAGAATCCACACCAGACCATAATAGGTCACCACTGCCACCAGGTCGTTCACCGTTGTGATCAATGGACCGGATGCAACGGCCGGGTCCACCTTGATCTTGTGGAAGAACATCGGCACTAAGGTTCCTACCATGCTGGAGATCACCATGGACAGCATCAGGGCAAAGCCCACGCAGCCGGAGATCAGGAACGCATGGGCAACATGATTGCCCTTAAAGATCCACGCATACATTCCAATAAATACAAATGCCATGACGCCAAGGATCATACCGTTTAAGAAACCGACCCGCATCTCTTTCAGTACCAGATGCATCTTCTCTTTGCCGGTCAGGTTCTCATCCATCAGCACACGGATGGTAACCGCCAGAGACTGGGTTCCTACATTTCCCGCCATGTCCAGAATCAGGGACTGGAAACACATGACAATCGGCAGAACCGCCACAACAGTCTCAAAAATACCAACTACAGAGGACACGCCCATACCCATAAATAACAGGATCAACAGCCACGGAAGTCTCTTCTTGATACTCTCTTTGGTCGTCTCGTTTAAATCTTCCTCCGCAGTCAAACCAGCTAACTTCGCGTAGTCCTCGCCCATCTCGTCATCCACAACTTCTACGATATCCTGGGAAGTGATAACACCCAGGATCTGTCCTTCGCCGTCCAGGACTGGAATGGAGTCCTCGGCGTAGTCCTTGATCCGCTCAATACAATCGCTGATCTTCTCATGGTCTGTTACATACGGATAAGAGGTACTGATGATGTCCTCTAAGGAATCATTTTCCCGCGCGATGATCAAATCTTTCAGATCGATAGCACCATAGAAATGATTCTGTCCGTCCTCCACATACACCGTTCCAATGTTATCATTCTCGCCCGCCTGGCGCACCAGCTCACGCATGGCCTGGCGGATGCTTAGATTCTTATGGATCATGATGAAATTGGTGGTCATCTGACTACCGATTTCATCATCTTCATAAGACTGGATCATTTTGATATCGTGACTGGATTCTTCATCCATCAAGCCAACCAGTTTTTCCTGGATCAGATCATCCAATTCATCCAGCACATCAACCGCGTCATCGGAATCCATGTGGGAAATGACCTGCGCTACCTGGTTTAAATTCAGTTCCTTCAGATACTCATCCGGCTCTTCAATGTAAGTGAAGATCTCAGCCATCCGCTCTGCGCCCAGAAGCGGGTATAATTTCTTTCGCTCTTCCTCTGTCAGATGCTCAAAGGCTTCTGCAATATCGTTCTCATGGTAATCAGAAATCTTATCCAGCAGCTCTTCTTTGCTTAAAGGACTGCGGAAAATCTCCAGTAATTCTTCTACATAATTTGGTCTTTTCATTGTCTCCATGTC
Source organism: uncultured Lachnospiraceae bacterium (assembly GCA_934418055.1). Lineage (GTDB taxonomy): Bacteria > Bacillota > Clostridia > Lachnospirales > Lachnospiraceae > UBA3402. The sequence continues at coordinate 3,536 of CAKRWX010000108.1, read as the reverse complement.
TGCCTCCTTCCGCCCAGCCAGGAAAGCCAGCTGCTCTGTGCCTTTGGCACTCCCGCAGCTACCACCAGACATTCGTAATCCGGGCTGCCGCCCTCCTTACTCATACCTTCCAGCCCAGCCAATATCCGTATACTCGTTCATGCAGGCATGGCTCGCACACGACTGCTGGCCGGGGCTTTCTTCGGGCATAAAAATACCACCGTTTCTCGGAATAAATTGTTCAGTAAGGGTCCGATTGCGGTGGAAAAGGCTCATGGAAAAAACGCAGCTTTTGAAAAAACACAATTTACGTGAAATTCATGGCAAGCTGCGCCAGTCTGTCCTTTATTCTGCCACCGCAGATCATACTTCGTCCCGTACTATCGCAACCGTCCATAAATTCACCTCCTGTGTCCATACTATACGAACATTCTAATACACACACTTTTAAAAAGTCAAGAAAAATCTTTGCAAAGACATCCTTGGAAAAATCTTTACAAAGACGTCCTTGACGATAAACTTTTTATCATTTATGCTAGGTGGGGTTTCGGGTCTCACAGTCTGCTCCACACGTACAGACCCATATCCATCATGAAAGCTGTTAACAAGATCACGATTCTGTGTTTATGAGGTTATGATTATGAGTATGTCTATTAATCAACATTTTTCCCCCGGCAGACTCCTGCAGTTTGCCCTGCCATCCATTATTATGATGATGTTCATGTCCCTTTATACCATTGTGGATGGTATTTTCATCTCCCGTTTTATCGGCAGCAATGCCCTTTCTTCATTAAATATTGTATTTCCGGTAATCTGCATTGTCACTGCCATCGGCACCATGTTAGCCACCGGCGGCAATGCCATCATCAGCAAATATTTAGGCGAAGGGAAACACCGGGAAGCCAGAGAATGCCTGACTATGTTTGTTGTGGTAGGTGTCGCTGTCAGCATCGTGGTTCTGGTCTTTACGCACCTGTTTCTCACCCCTGTCTGTTACTTTTTAGGCTCCAACGAGGTTCTGCTCGCAGACTGCGAAAAATACCTGGCCACTGCCATCTCTTTCGCCCCCGCCTGCATGCTGCAAAGCCTGTTCCAGTCCTATCTGGTTACTGCAGAAAAACCACATCTTGGTCTTTTCCTGACCATTGGCGCCGGAATATTAAATGCCTTTCTGGACTATTTTCTGATCGCAGTATGCAGACTTGGCATGACCGGAGCCGCACTGGCAACAGGAATCGGGCAGACAGTACCTGCCCTGGCGGGACTTCTTTTCTTTTTGTCCAATAAAAAAGGGCTCCGTCTGGTGCGGTTTCATTTCCGCCCAAAGGAGCTTCTCATGGCCTGTTATAATGGTTCTTCGGAGATGGTGACCCAGCTGGCCAACGCCATTATCACATTTTTATTCAATATTGTCATGATGGAACTGGCCGGCGGACCAGGCGTTGCAGCCATCACCATCCTGCTGTACGGTCAGTTTTTATTTAACGCCTTTTATCTGGGCTTTACCATCGGCATCAGCCCGCTGATCGGCTTCCAGTACGGTGCGAAAAATCACAGAGAATTAAAAAATATCTATCAGATCGCCTTTGTATTCACCGCGGTCTCTTCTGTGATCCTGACCATCGCCGCCGTTGTATCCGCAGGACCGTTAGTACAGATCTTCACTCACGACCCGGAGACCTTCGCACTGGCAGACGCAGGCTTTCCACTGTTTGCGGTCAATTTCCTGTTCAGCGGGATCAATATCGCTTCCTCCGGCTTTTTCACAGCACTTTCTAATGGAAAAGTCTCTGCGATCATTTCCTTCTGCCGGACACTGGTATTCATCGCGATTTCCTTAGTAATTCTGCCGCATTTCTTAGGCATTACCGGTGCATGGATCGCCGTTCCGGTGGCCGAGTTTCTGACTCTGATCCTGTCCGCCCTGATGCATAAGAAATATTTCCTGACACCAGGAGAACGGAACTATTTTCAGCAGAACATCCTTTTATAAAGGATTTTTATAAAATAATCTTCACCACCAGCACCACTAACGCCAACACAAACAACACTGCGCCGAAGGCCATGGACAATCCAAACATGGCCATTCCAAAGGCCAGTGACAGGACAAATCCGACGAGGCTCAAAATGATCCCCACGGCTTTACCACATATTTTTAACAACAGACCGACGATTTTCAACGCCAGCACCAGAAAAAACACTGCAAAAATCAACTGCATGATAGCTATATCCTTTCTTTTCTGATTTTTTATCTCAGTCGAGAAGACTCCCACCTCTTCAGGTGGTGAGTAATAACAAATGATTCTCAGTGGGAGGTGGGTCTCCGACTGAGATAAACGCTCCGCGAGGATGCGCAGTGATTCTGTAAAGAATATGTCAGCTTACGCTGACCAGAATCACGCGCCAAGTCTCACGGACGTTCGACTTGAAATTCAGAACGATTATCACTGTATTTTACATTAGATTTCCAACTTTTACCACTGGAATCTGGATTTCAGATAATGATACACGACCACGCAGATCACCACCGACAGCAGGGATCCACAGGCCGTAGCCAGTCCCATGGGATACAGGGTGTCCGCAAATAACTTCGACATCAGGTACACGCCGGGAACCCGCACCAGGACAATGGCGGTGATGTTGTGCAGGAAGGAAAATTCCGACCGCCCATAAGCACAGAAATAACCGCTGAAGCTGAAATGGATCCCCGCGAACACACAGTCCCAGATATACCCCCGGAAATACTGTCCGCCCATGATCTGCACCAGCTGATCCGTCGTAAACAGGCCCACCACCGGCTCCGCAAAGAACTGAACCAGCACCGACACGGTGATTCCAAAGCCAACCGCGATCATGATGGCATACTGCAGAGTCTTCGCCGCCCGGTCGTGCTTGCCCGCACCAATATTCTGGGCACAGAGGGCGGAAACCGTAGAAAGCATGGAAGACGGCACCAGAAATACGAAACTGATGATCTTCTCCACGATTCCCACCGCTGCTGCATCACTCAAGCCTCTCCGGTTGGCGATAATAGTAATGATGATAAATGCCACCTGGATCAGCCCGTCCTGACAGGCCACCGGAACGCCCACGCGTAAGAGCTGCCCCATGACTTTTCCTTGTGGTTTTAAATCACCTCCTGCCACCCGGATACCGATTTTCTTCTTTCCCATGGTCACAAGGGCCGTGATCACACTGATGGTCTGGGAAATGATGGTTCCCAGCGCTGCGCCTGCCGGACCGATATGAAACACGCCCATAAACACATAGTCCAGAATGATATTGGCCACACAGGCGATGGCAATGAAATACATGGGGCTCTTGGAGTCCCCCAGTCCCCGGAAAATAGAACTGATGATGTTATACGCCGTGATAAATGGAATGCCGATAAAGCAGATAGTCAGGTAACGGATGGTTCCCTCCACCGCTTCCTCCGGCGTGGAAATGATCCCCACGATCGGCCGGACACACACCAAGAGAACCACTGTCAGCGCCACCGATACCCCTAAAAACAATGTCACTGTATTGCCGATGGATAACGACGCTTTCTTTCGATC
>CAKRWX010000107.1 GCA_934418055.1 uncultured Lachnospiraceae bacterium | reverse complement strand
TACTGCTGCTGATTCCCCATAAGTTGCAGTTGCCCCAGGAATGGAAATAGGAACCGTATTTGGTGTCTGCTCCGCTTCCGCTGGTCAGCTTCTTGGCATACTCATGATAGTCATCCCAGGTCCAATCCAGCCCAGGAACCTCCAGGCCGGCCTCGTCCAGCATATTTTTATTGATCAGGACCAGATTGTACTTCATTTCTCCAGGAATACCATAAGTCTGGTCATTGACCTTCAAAATAACATTATAAGCATCTTCTGCCGTGATTCCTTCTTCTTTCATGAAATCATCCAGTGGCAGATAGGAACCGGACATGGCACGTACTGTATACTGGGCGTAGTTGGCTGTCATCAGAATATCGATCGGTTCACCACCCATCAGCATAATATCTGTCTTGGTCAGGTAATCGCTGCTGTTCATGTCGCCTACATAATCAAACTGCACGGTTACATTCGGATGCAGCTTCTTATAAGCCTCAGCAACCTTCTGATTTCCTGCGTCATGATTGGTCTGCCAGCTGACAAAACGAAGCGTAATTTCCTCCTGATTATCCTCTGCCCCCTGTGTTGTTCCAGCTTCAGCAGTTGTTTCTGCTGCCTTAGTCTCCGTTGCAGCTGCAGATGTCTCCGTTTTTCCCCCACCGGAACATCCTGCCAAAGATGCTGCCATGACAGATGCCATCACCAGACTAAGCCCTCTTCTCATTTTTCTCATAATACCTTCTCCTTTCGCAAATATAATATTTTTTTGTAATGATTCAGTTCTTTCACAGTCACGGGCAAAAATCCATTGGAAATTGCCTGTCCATCGATCAGCTCTTAGCCCTTTACTGCTCCAGAAGCGATTCCTTCAATGATATACCGCTGTCCGCAAAGGAACAGAAGGATCAATGGCAGCGTAGCGGATACGGCTGCCGCCATGGTCAGGGAATAGATACTTCCCGACTCAGACGCAAATAATTTCATTCCCAGCTGAATGGTAAATAACATACGGTTGCTTAAAAAGATCAATGGTGTCTGGTAATCATTCCAGGTCCATACAAATTTCAGCACCGCCAGAGTCGCGATAGACGGTTTGATCAGTGGAAATACGATCTGGAAAAAGATCCGCAGATGACCGGCTCCATCGATCTTGGCTGATTCACAAAGGGAATCTGGAATTCCCATCATGGCCTGTCTGAGAAGGAATACACCATACAGGCTGAACATGGTCATTAAAATAATTCCCATGTGGGTGTTGTAAAGTCCCATTTTCTGCATGATCACGAAACGGCTGACGATCATAACCTGCGGCGGGATCATCATGGTTGCCAGATAGATCAGGAACAGCTGGTCTCTGCCTTTCCATTTGATCTTCGTAAATCCATAAGCTCCCAGCGCAGATACCAGAATCTGAAGAACAGTAGAGATCACAGTCACTTTAATGCTGTTTAAATAATACATCCCAAAGTTATACTGTTCTCCCCATACTTCCTTATAGTTATCAAAGCCCACGCTATGTTCCGGTATCCACCGGATCGGGAACTGGAACACCTCATTTTCCGGTTTAAAGGATGTGGAAATCATCCATAGTAAAGGAGTCAGCATGGTAAAACCGATTCCATAGAGGATGATCGTAAAAATCACTTTATGAACCTGTATTTTTTTCATATGCGTCCTCCTTCTATTCATTGGCGAACCGGTCCTGGAACTTCCACTGAACCAGAGTAACTGCAAAGATCAGAAGGAACAACGCCCATGCCAGCGCACATGCATATCCCATCTTAAAATCATTAAATGCAGTCTTGTAAATGTAGTAGGCCATCACGGATGTAGAATTGCCAGGTCCTCCGCCTGTCAGCACACTGATCAGGTCAAATACTTTAAAGGAACCGATGATTCCCATGATTGCCAGGAAAAATGTGGTCGGGCTTACCTGCGGCACTGTAATATAACGGAACTGCTGGATGCTGGAAGCGCCATCGATCTGGGCCGCTTCATATAAATCAATGGGGATATTTTTCAGTCCAGACATATAAACTGCCACATAATATCCGATCTGGGTCCAGATATTGATCATCATGATCGCTACCAAAGCCCATTTCTGATCCACCAGCCATTTCGGAGGATTCTCAATCCCAATGGTATGGAGAAACTCATTGACTGGTCCATAGCTTGGCTGGAGCATCACCTGCCATACGGTACAGACTGCAACCACACTGGCGATATATGGAATAAAGATCATGATCCGCACTGCGGAGCCTCCATATACATGCCGGTTGATCAGATCTGCCATGATCAGTCCTAAAACCAGAAGACATGGTACGGTAACTGCTGTAAACAGGATATTGTTCCGGAAAGATACCAGAAACCATTCATCTTTAAACAGTTTCAAATAATTTTTTAATCCGGTAAATTTGATGGCGTCCCATCCTTTTAGGAAATTCCACTGGGTAAAACTGATTCCCAGAGACATGATAACCGGAATCAGAATAAAAATGATGAATCCGATCAGGCCCGGAAGGATGAAACAGATGCCTGTCAGCGTCTCTTTACGTTTCATATGGTGCCTCCTTTTTTGATTGTCAAAATGACGAATCCTGTTTGTTATTTGCTATGTCATTAGTTTAAACTGCACAATTACAAAAGTAAAGTTGACATTCCTGCCAGACCATGAAATTCGTACACTATCCTACCAATATCATGATATCCCATTGACATTCCCTCTCTCCATCCTATATTATGTATATATATTACAAGAAATGGAGCGATTGCATGAAAAACTTATTCAATTTTGCTAAAAAAGACTTTTTCATCTTTGCCTCTACTTATATTGCCATTATTTTGCTGGTTCTTCTATGTCTGTTCCCTGTCTGCCGCGCTTTTGAAGTATCTGAACAGAAGCAGGCACTGGCTGAAATCCGCGATTACGCCTCCAGTATGTTAGGAGAACTGGATCTTCAGGAATCCTCGATTTTCCATACCACCAGAAATCTTTACAGCGACCGGGATTTTACTTCGATCTATTATGATAGTACACGAAGCACCTCCTCTTCCCTGTTTTACGACATGACAAGGCTGCAAAAGCGGATCCGGTTGTATTATCAGAATCTGCAATACGTCCAGGATGTCCTGGTATATCTGCCGAAATTTAATTATGTCCTGACGCAGAATTACATCTTTGATGACCGTGATTCCTTTTATTCTTATATAAAATCCGATGCTTTTGGCAAAGCTTCGGACTGGTTGGAGGACTTCCCATTAAATAGTACCGGAATTTCTTTTTACAGTGATGAATTGACCGATTATGTAAGCTCTGGGGAGAAGAAAAAATCCTTGAATTTTTCCTACTATTTTCCAATGTATGGAGATGCCAATGTGCGGATGCTTGTCATTGTCCAGTTAGATCCGGATGCAGTAGCCAGAAGCTTCCTGTCAAGTTCTGCTGCCGATTATGGTTTTGCCATATTAAAAAATGCAGATGGAACCGTACTGGCCCAGCACAATCTCCCGGATCAATTTTCTTCTAATGACTGGAAGCTTTTAGATCTTCGCCAAGGCAGCCAGGGATATCTCACCATTGGAATTAAAAATACCTACTTTAAGCCGATCCACCAGGCAGCTGTCCGGTTGATCATTGCCGATATGGGAATCGCGCTCCTTCTGGGCACTGCTGTTGCCATTTATTTTGCCCACCGGCGGTCACGCCCCATCGAACGCATCCTCCAGATCATCCAGGACATGGACCGGAAGCCGGACAGGCATAACTCTTTTGTTGAAATCGAAGATACCGTTCTAAACCTGATCCAGGAGATCAGCCGCTGTAAAACGACCATTGGAACTCTGGATTCCATGGTTGCTGATGGTTTAAAGGAGAAATTATTTATTTCCGGTATTGATTCTGATCAGGAAAAAATATCCTTTCATCAATATTTTGGCGATTTTTCCACCTCCATGTGTGTAATCGTTTTCTCACTTCCCGAAACACTGCCCACGGATTCCTGTGTTTCCAGAAATGATCTGCTTTCCGGTCAGTTTCTGCAGCTTGGGCAGGGACAGGATATTTTTTACGGGACAGAAAACCAGCTTTTTTGTCTTACCCAAGCTGCTCCTGAACTGCCGGATCTGCTGCGAGAACGTTTAAAATTCCTCAGAGAAACTTATCACGTCTCCCTGAAGGCAGGAATCAGCAACCAGTTCCAGGATATTACCTATGCCCAGCATGCTGCTACCCAGGCCAGACGAAGATTATCTGCCGGTTATCACATCGATGGTGTATTTGTATTTACCCACACCCACTCTTCCAGGGCGATCCGTTCCCTGATCAGCATTCAGGAACTGGACAATCTGCAGCGTGCCCTTCTTGGCGGCAAACGCCAGAATGCAGACCGGATACTGGAATTGCTGCACCAGACCATCAGCCAGACGGAACAAGATCCTGTAGAACTGCGTCAGATGTTTTTTTCCCTGCGCTCCGTTTACGCTGCAGTCTGCAGCCAGTTTTCCCTGGAAGCAGAACGCAATGGTGAGACCAGATTCCACGCCCCGATCCTTCCTAATGACCTGGACGAGTATGATCTGGATTCTGTATACACAGTATTCCTTAAGCTAAATGAAGAGCTGCAGCAGCAGTATGATATCATCATGACACGAACTGCACGAAATCTTGGTACCGAGATCCTGTCTTACATTGATCAGAATTACACTGATCCGGATCTCTGCGCCAGTTCGATTGCGGATGCTTTTCATATTTCTGAAAAATATGTATTCCAGCTGCTAAAGACAAGCTGCAGCGAAACTTTAAATGACCGGATCATCCGGCTCCGGCTTGAGACCGGCATCCGGCTTCTGGAAACCACCGACCTTACTGTCACCGCTATCGCAAAACAGGTTGGTTTTTCTTCAAGCAATACCATGTACAAAGTATTTATGCGGGTGAAAGGGGTCTCCCCTTCTTCCTACCGCGTAAAGGAAATATAAGGAGGTTTATGATTTATGAAAGCAATTATGGTGATGTTTGATTCCCTGAATCGGCATTTTCTTCCTAACTACGGCTGTGACTGGACAGTCATGCCGCAGTTTCAGCGTCTGAGCGAGAAAGCGCTCACATTTGACTGTTTCTACGGCGGCAGTATGCCATGCATGCCTGCCCGCCGCGAACTGCAGACCGGCCGGTATAATTTCCTGCACTCTTCCTGGTCTCCGATGCAGCCATTTGATGATTCTGTCATTACCCGCATGAAGGAAGCCGGTATCTATACCCATATTTCTACCGATCACTTCCACTACTGGCAGGACGGCGGCTCCTGCTACCTGACCAAATTTGACAGCCACGAGATCGTCCGTGGCCAGCAGGGAGATCCATGGATGGGACAGGTTTCCTGGCCGGATTACCCTGACACCCTTTCCAAGAGAAAAACCGGCCAGAGCTGGCGCCATGACTGGGTAAACCGCCAATTTATCACTACAGAAGAGGCGATGCCTCAGTACAAGACCTTCGAGAGCGGTCTGGACTTCATTGAACGTAACCACACGGAAGATCAGTGGTTCCTGCAGATCGAAGCCTTTGACCCTCATGAACCTTTCTACACGCAGAACGAATACAAGAAATTATATCCGGATGACTATCATGGCAAGAACCTTGACTGGCCGGATTACGGGATCAACCAGTATGGAGATGCCGCGACCAAACATGTCCGCTACGAATATGCAGCCCTTTTGAGCATGTGTGACCGTTATCTTGGAAAGGTCTTAGATATGATGGATAAATATGACCTCTGGAAGGACACCATGCTGATCGTCAATACCGATCATGGCTTCATGCTCGGTGAAAAAGAGTGGATGGGCAAGAACATCCAGCCGATGTACGAGGAACTGATCCATACCCCATTCTTCATCTATGACCCACGAAATCCGATCCAGGGAGAACGCAGACAGCAGCTGGCGCAGACCGTTGATATCGTTCCGACCTTAGCTGAATTCTTCCAGATCGATCCTCCAGAATTTATGGATGGCCACAGCCTGACTCCGATCATCCAGAATGATACTTCGATTCGCGAATATGCGCTTTTCGGTATCTTCGGAGGCCATATCTGCATCACAGACGGCCGCTATGTTTACATGCGCTCCTGCAAAGACCAGGAAAATGGTCCTCTTTACGAGTACACCTCCATGCCATGTCATATGGATCGCCCATTCTCCCCAGAGGAAATGACACAGGCAGAGCTCTGCGACAAAAAGGAGTTTCCATTTATGAAGGGCTGCGGTGTCTTCAAAATTCCGGCAAAAACCTTTGTTCAGCCTTACCGGTTCGGCACCCTGCTCTTCGACCTGGCAAATGATCCAGAGCAGAAGCATCCAATCCACGATCCCGCAGTAGAAGAACATCTCTGCCAAGTTATGATAAAAATGATGAAAGAAAACCAGGCGCCGGAAGAACAGTTTGAGAGAATGGGACTTATCTCAGTCTAGAAGGCTCCCACCTCTTTTAGGTGATGAGTAATCACAAAGGGCGGAATGCACTGAAAAAGCTGCATTCCGCCCTTATTTTTTTCTCTCCTTATAAAGTCACCTTCATAAAGTTCTTCTTGCCTCTCTTCACGATCATGCCGTCTCCGCCAAAATCGTCTTTGGTAAAGGTCTTCTTGATATCTTTCACCTGGTCTCCGTTGATGGAAACGCCGCCCTGCTCTACATTTCTTCTTGCCTCTGCACGGGATGGCGCCAGACCGGATTTCTGAAGAACTGCCAGAATGTCAATCATTCCTTCTTCGTTAAAATCAGCCTCTGCCAACTGATGGTTTGGCATATTGTCCAGGCTTCCCTGGCCGCTGAATAATGCTTTGGATGCCTCTCTTGCCTTCTCAGCTTCTTCCTCGCCGTGAACCAGCTTGGTCAGCTCGTAAGCTAAAATGTCTTTTGCAGTATTTAACTGGCTGCCTTCCCATTTATCCATCTCATCGATCTGCTCCAGTGGAAGGAAGGTCAGCATACGCAGGCATTTCAGAACATCTGCATCGCCTACATTTCTCCAGTACTGATAGAAATCAAATGGAGATGTCTTGTTTGGATCAAGCCATACAGCACCAGACTGGGTCTTGCCCATCTTTTTGCCCTCGGAGTTTAATAACAAAGTGATGGTCATAGCGTGAGCATCCTTGCCAAGTTTCCGGCGGATCAGCTCAGTACCGCCTAACATGTTGCTCCACTGGTCATCGCCGCCGAACTGCATGTTGCAGCCGTATCTCTGGAATAACTCATAGAAATCGTAGCTCTGCATGATCATATAGTTGAACTCCAGGAAGCTTAAGCCTTTCTCCATACGCTGCTTGTAGCACTCTGCACGAAGCATGTTGTTAACGGAAAAGCACCCGCCAACCTCTCTTAACAGCTCTACATAATTCAGCTTTAACAGCCAGTCAGCGTTATTGACCATCAGGGCTTTTCCCTCAGAAAAATCGATGAATTTGCTCATCTGTTTCTTAAAACAGTCGCAGTTGTGCTGAATGGTCTCCACAGTCATCATCTGACGCATATCGGTTCTTCCAGATGGATCACCAACCATGGCTGTACCACCGCCGATCAGGGCGATCGGCTTATTGCCTGCCATCTGAAGACGTTTCATCAG
>CAKRWX010000106.1 GCA_934418055.1 uncultured Lachnospiraceae bacterium | reverse complement strand
TATGTTTGATTGATAGTTCCTCCTTTGACCTGAAATGAGTATGCCGAACCACTGACCGTATAAGTTTCTCCTTCTACCGCATATAGCGCCCCCCCAACTTCGCCGAAAACCACATAAATCTCCGGAATTTCTACTCCGTCTGCCAACTCTATCGGTCTTCCATTGCTATCTTCTTCTGGTAAAACGGCGTGGTAAATATAGACTGCGCCGCTGTAAGGTTCGTTTTCCTTGGCGTAGCCCGCATAGGTTTTTTCTTCGGTTTCGATGGGATTGCCATCCTCATCAAACTCTGTAAAATATTCTTTCTGGGAAATACCACCATGAAACTCTGGATAAACACTCAATTCCGAATCCAGCTGCCAGGTTACACCGGACAACTTCTGATTCATTTCCTGGATCGTATCATTTTCTGCGAACTCAGTTGATTCTTGTGCGGACTCATTCTGTTCCAGATCAGCTGCATCATTTTCTGCATCACGTACCTTCTGCAACGTCACTTCCAGTGTATCCGGGAACTGAATATCAGTTTCCACACTTCCCAAAGGCAGCTGCTGTGCCATAATTTCATCCTTCAACGGCTCAAAACCTGTGATCATCCAGGTAACGGATTGCTGACTGGTGGCAGCCGTTGTGGTTTCTGGAATCGTTTCTGGAATGGTTTCCGGAACCATCTCTGGAACTGTCTCCGGCATTGTTTCCGGCTCAGTTTCCGGCTCAGTTGTTTCTTCGGATGACTCTGATGCGTTCTCCTCTCCTTCTCCAGCGCCCTCATCTGCCGCTGATTCCTCTGTAGGGCTCTCTTCTCCTGATGATTCCCCATTTTCCGTCTCTTCTAAAGATTCTTCCTCGGAAGGCTCTTCTTGCGCTGATTCTTCTTCTGGATTTTCTTCTTCTGGATCATTCTCCCCATTCTCTTCATTGTTCGCCAATTTTTCTTCCTGGAGTCCCTGTTCCTCTTCATTGGCTTCCGGCTGCGCTTCTCCTTCTGCTTCCTGGATAACCACACCATTTTCCCCTGACAGAATTTCCGCCCTGGACTGCACTCCCATTCCACCGCTATTCATAAAAAGCATGGCCGCCAGCGCTGCCGCTGATACCCGCTCATACCATTTTCGTTTTATCATACCCATCTCTCCTTTTGTCTTGATGCCGGTCTCATTTTCTCATACTTGATAATTCCATCTTATGGTCTTTGAGAACATCTTTCAATATCTGCTGCACAAGATGTCAAAAAATGACACAAGATGCAAAAATAGCCCCAATTTTATCCAAATTTATGCTATGATAAACATATGTAATTGTAGGAAAAAGGGGGATTCATTTTGAGAATTGCAATCATTGATGATCTGGAAATGGACGCCAGACAGCTGGCTGACCAGATCATGACTTACATGGCAAAACATCGGATTCCTGCTGACACCCCAAATATTTTCCCTGGTGGAGAAGAATTTCTTGCTGGGTTTGTACCCGGCGTTTACGATATTATTTTCCTGGATATCTATATGAATGGCATCAATGGCATGGAAACGGCCAAAAAGATCCGTCTTTTTGACGCCTCCTGCCATATTATTTTCGTGACCACTTCCTCCGATTTCGCAGTAGACAGTTATGAGGTGGAAGCGGCATTTTACTTGATCAAACCGGCGACGGAGGAACGGGTTACTAAGGCATTGGACCGTTGTAATCTCCAGGTGACGATGGAAGAACCATCGATTCTGGTCCCATCCCGCGGTACGGAAATTCATCTGCTTCTGCATCAAATTTCGTATACAGAATATTTAAACCGCCGGATCCTGGTGCATTTCAAAGATGGCCATGAGGAAGAGATTTCTATGAACCAGAAGGAATTTTCCAGTCTTCTTCTGTCTTATCCGTGGTTTTGTGACTGTATCAAAGGAGTTCTGGTTAATTTTGAAGAGGTGGAGAAGCTGTTGGATGATCGTTTTATGCTGAAAAGCGGAATTTCCATTCCCATCAGCCGCTTGAAATACCGGGACGTCCGGGAACAGTATATCCGTTATTCTTATAATCAGGTACGGGGAGGCCAGATGTTATGATCGAATTGTTGTTAAATGAACTGCTGAGCACATTTCCATTTCACCTTCTGGCCTATGCTCCCTTTCATGAAAAGCTGAGATATTCTCCACGGGGGACATTTTTCCGTGTCTGCGTGGGGCAGATCCTCTATCTGCTTGTATTTACCGTCTTAACTGGACTGGGATTTTCCAGTATCTGGGTCCAGTACCTGGCCATTCCCATGTTCGGCGTCATGTTCTGTCTTCTGGTCCAGACTGAAGTTGGCATGATTATGTTCCTTTATATGTTTGTTCTTGACTACCTTATGGTGATCCGGGCTGCCGCATTCTGCATCTGCCAGAAACTTTTTGGCTATAACTTTCTCTCCTGGCAGACAGGTCTTGTCACGCTGGCGTTGATTTTATGCACCATTTTTCTTATGACCAAAGCATTAACCCACATTACCGACGGTCTGAGTTCCGTTTCCGTTCCTAAATTCTGGAAAACCGCCTGGCTTCTTCCATGTTCTGTGACTTTGATCCTGCTGATTTTGACTGGGGATATTCGAAAAGGCACAGTCACGGTCTCTGATCTCTTTGCCAGGATTCTGCTGTTGATCTGTATGTTTCTGATCAGCCATTTCATGATCCTGTTCATCCGACAATTGAAGGAGCAGCTGGAAGTCAATGCCCGCAATCAGGCTGTGGAACGGCTTTTGCAGATCCAGCATGACCAGTACGCCATGCTGCAGGCCAGAATTGTGGAAAGCCGCCGTGCCCGCCATGATTTCCGCCAGCACCTGCGGATCATCCAGGATTGCGTAAACCGTGGGGACCTGGAAGATCTGAAATCTTATCTGACGGAATATGAAAAACAATTTCCGTCCCATTCGGACCGCATTTACTGCAACAGTTACGCTGTCAATGCCATTCTTGCTTTTTACGCAGATAAAGCGGAAAACAGCGGAATCCGTCTGGACGTCAAACTCCAGATGTCCGATACCCCAGTGATTCCCGAGACGGAATTCTGTGTCCTTCTGGGCAATCTCCTAGAAAATGCCCTGGACGCCTGCCAGACCGGACGCTCCGAGTCCCAAAATTCCCAGCCATTTATCCGTGTCTGCGCGGTTCAAACCGGTGCTTCCACCCTATCCATCACCGTGGATAACACCAGCGTCTTCAAACCCACCTGGATCAATGAGAAACTGATATCCACCAAATCCACCGGAAGCGGCATCGGCACCGAGTCCATCCGTATGATTGCAGAACAGTATCATGGAGACGCGCGGTTTGAGTGGAGAGATGGGGTGTTTTATGCTTCGGTGATGCTGAATCCGTAAAATTGTCGTTGCTTGATCATGAAAATCCGATTCGTATCTATAAAAATGTCCAAAACCAGCAATATGGGCTTTCTGCTGATTTTGGACATTTTTGTTGTCATATCAATTTTTTATATTTTATCCCAACAGATTCTCCACCATCTCTGCGTCAAACACCACCTGTTTTACGTGGTTGACCTCGATCTGGTACAGGGCATTGGCGGCGATGTGCTCGGCGGCTTGTTCCAGATCACGGATTCCGCTGATACCGGAATGTTTAGCAATAACAGTGTCAAGACCCTCTGGAGTCAGGACACATTCCTCTGGCTTCATGCTCATACGCTTCATGACTTTTGGAAGGGCAAATCTGGAGAAAATAACCTTCTTCTCTTCTGCGGTATAGTCTGGAATGTCGATCACCGCGAAACGGGACATCAACGGTGCGCTGATCTGGCTCTTGTCGTTGGCTGTGGCGATCGGATAAACGCCGCTGGTCGGAACCATACATTCCATGTAGTTGTCGGTAAAGCCTAAGTTGTCTAACAAGGTCAGTAATACATCTGCCGGATTGCCATTGCCCTTGCCGGATGCGGCTTTGTCCAACTCGTTAATGATAAATACCAGATTGGACTCGCCAGCCATGGAAAATGCCTCTAAAATGATACCCGGTTTTGCGTTGGCGTAAATTCGGGAGCTTCCGGTCAGCTGCTCCGGATCATTGATGGAACTCATGTCCAGGGTGGTCCACGGCAACTTGAGGATTCTAGCTACGGCGTAGGCAATCTGGGATTTACCGGTTCCTGCAGGACCTACTAACAGAAGACCATAAGCTGGAAGAGTATGGGTACGGTTGATCTGGATAATGGTCTCGATAATACGCTGTTTTACCTTCTCCATGCCGTACAGTTCCTCGTCCAGGATTCTTCTGGCCTCTTCCGGGTCGATGGACTCAAAATAGTTATTTTTCCACTGGATATTCATCATAGTAGACAGGGCTCTCTGGGCGTGGCGGCGCTCCTCTGGGGAAACCTCATTGGAACGGGCTACTGCTAAGTTTCTCTTCGCCCACAGGCGGATATTGTCCGGAAGCGTCTTGCCAGCGCAGTTCATAAAATCTGTGATGCTCTGAAGACTGGTCAGTCTCATGTCATCACCTAACTCGTCTGCATCCTCTTCCTCCAGTCCATCTTCCGGTGCGTTGCTGGCCAGCAAACGCTCGATCATAAACTGTAAAAATCCATCGGCTGCAGACAGTTTGGTTCCGCCTCCCAGATCTGTTTCACGGATTTTGTATACAGCATACCCATCTTCCCGGTTTTCACCAGACAGACGGACATGGATGTGGTTCTCGCCCAGCCATTTTAACAGGCTCACAAAACGGGCGTCGATTTTCAAAATGTCAGCAGGAACCACGCCGTCCTCCTCCTGAAACTCAAAGGTACTGCGTTTGATGGGGTTGGTAAACATTCCATCGGAATGATGAGCCCACTGCTTCTTGTGATTGTCCAATACCAGAATCGGCTTCTCTGGAGTAGCCTCCGGCTCGCTGGACTGGAATGTGGTATAGGTGCAGACGCATTTTTCCTTGGAGACTGGAGCGTCGTTAAAATCAAATACAGGCATGTTGGTTCCTCCCTATTTCGTATCATAAAAAATACCGCTGTCGCGCGGTTATATAGCAAAAGGCCCAAAAGCTTGGGCCTCAATGCCAGAACCGCCTGATTCATCGTTCTTTGCGGTTCTCTTCGTGTTTTTTAGTATAACATGAAATACTTAATTCTTCCAGCACTTTACCTGTTCCATTCCAGAGATACTGACTTTTGTTTTGGCCGGATCTTCCGGGTAATAACGGGTGGTCATAACCAGCTCACCATCATTAAAATACACCTCCACCAAAGACACATCCATCAAAATCCGCACATTCTGAAAGCTGTCCAGCTTCGCCTTACGGATGGTACGGCCGGAGCCAGTGTTGTTTAAAAATTCCATGGAAACAACGCCCTGCTCATAGGTGATCTGAAGATCCTCATTCAAGCAAATTCGCACCGGAATATCTCCACAAGTCTCTTTCTTGTCAGAAGTTTCCAGTTTCCCTGTTGGTTCTGCTCCTGTCTTATCCGTCGCGCAAGCTTCATCACCAACCTCGCCTCGCTCTGCCACCAGATCAAACGCACCGCCGTCAATTTCCGCTTCGCCATTTACAAACGCAACCGCTTCCTTCCGCAGCGCCTCCAGCTCTCTCGCCGGATTCTGACACAGAATATCTCCTTTCCAGGACAGTTCTCTCGGCACCGTCATGGAATACTGCCAACCTTCCTGGATGGACGGCTCATTATCATACGGGCTGTCCGTGACACCGGCCCAGCCAAAGAGGATCCGTCTGCCGTCCGGCGCCTCAAAGGTCTGGGGCGCATAAAAATCAAATCCCAGATCCCACTCCCGGAATTTCTGGTAAATATCCCGGATCTGGCCTGTCTCCGGCAATTTTACATCTGCCAGATAGCCGGACTGGTAGGTATTTTCAAACCGGTACTCTTCCGCTTCAATTCCCTGTGGACTGAAGGCAAAGACCGGACGGCCATCCACCTGAAAATAATCCGGGCATTCCCACATATAGCCAAAGATTTCCGTTGCCGTGATCGTTTTCAAAAATCTCCAGGCTTTTTTATCCTCCGAACGGTACAGAAGCGCCTCCCCCAGACTGCCTCTGGTTCTGGCTCCAAGAAGCATGTAGTAACTACCTTGATCCTTCCACACCTTCGGATCCCGCACATGACGGCTTAAGTCCGCCGGGTAATCATCATTGGTCATCAGCAGTTCTTTTTCTGTCAAATGAACTCCGTCTTCTGTGGACAGATAGATTACCGTCGCACCACGGCCTTCATTGATATAGTCAAAATTGCCTTCTTCTTTGATATTTCCCGTATAAAACAGTTCCA
This sequence comes from uncultured Lachnospiraceae bacterium, assembly GCA_934418055.1. GTDB lineage: Bacteria > Bacillota > Clostridia > Lachnospirales > Lachnospiraceae > UBA3402. The sequence goes on along the minus strand of CAKRWX010000106.1, from coordinate 1,359 downwards.
GACTGCCATCATCCGTCAGCGCACCGCCAGAATAAGCCCCATCCCGGTCATACTCCGTGTCCGGGTAAATGGCGATGCCTGTGTACTCCCAGTTCACCAGATCCGGCGACTGGTAATGGCCCCAGCACTTATCACTGCCTCTGGCGTCCTCCGGCGCATACTGGAAAAATACGTGATAATTTCCACCATAATAGCTTAAACCATTGGGATCATTTAACCAGCCGGTGGGCGGCATCAGATGATATTTGTGACGGTATTTTCCTGTGGCAGTCTCTGGAATTTTCTTTTCTGCCTGATCCATACGACGATGTACTTCTTTTGCATTTATCATATTAATCTCCTTCTGACCGAATATACTCTTGAAATTTAAAACTACCATTATCCCTGCTCTTTATATAATACCCATGACAGTGCAAATGCCACACCTGCCGCCACCGCCATGACCAGTGCATAGGCAGCTGCGCAGCTTGTCGTGATCAAGAAACCGAACAGGCCGGTGATCCCGTAAGCCGTTGCGCCCACATGAAGCAGGGAAGCAGCCAGTCCACCGCAGGCTCCGCCGATACATCCGGAGACAAAGGCTGTGATGAAACGGATATTCACACCGAAAATGGCTGGCTCTGTGATTCCAAGCATCGCAGAAAGAGCCGCCGGAAGAGCCATGGATTTTGTTTTCCTGTTCCTGGTCTTCACTGCGATCGCTAACGCTGCTGCCCCCTGAGCTACATTGGCTGCTGTGGCGATGGGCATCCAGGTATTGACACCGATACTGCTTAACAGTCCCGCCTCAATGGCATTGTACATATGGTGAACACCTGCAACGACTGTCGGCGCATAAAAACCGCCGATGATCAGGCCTCCAAGACCAAATGGAAGGGTGATCAGCTTCTGGGCGCCTGACAGTACATAATTTTCCACAGTAGAAAATACCGGTCCAATGACCGTTAACGTGATATATCCAGTGGCAAGAACCGTCACCAGTGGAGTAACAAACAGATCAATGATCTCTGGCACGATCTTGTGAAGCTTCTTTTCTAAGGTTGACATAAACCATACAGCAATGACCACCGGGATCACATGTCCCTGATATCCGACCAGAGGTACCTCATACAGTCCAAACCATACCGATGCCTTTGGAATTTCTGCTGCGCTCATACCCGCCACGTTCCAGGCATTGATCAGTCCTGAATGGATCATGATCATACCGATCACCGCCCCCAGATAAATATTGCCTCCAAAGGTCTTTGCTGCACTGATGGCGATCAGGATCGGCAGGAACACAAAGGCTGCGTTGCTGAACAGGTGAATGACCGTGTAGGTTCCGGAATTGGCCATATCCGGCCACACATTACACAGGCC
>CAKRWX010000105.1 GCA_934418055.1 uncultured Lachnospiraceae bacterium | reverse complement strand
GTATTTTTGATAAATTCATTTTTCTTACGCTCCATTTCTATTATCTCATTTTATTTTCGTTACAATCTATATAGCTGTCCTCAAAAAATACCTTTGAATATTTAAGCTCGAAGATGATACCTGCATCTGGGTCTTCCGGTTCAACAATAATATCAGCAAAACCCTCTCCGGCTTCCACATTTGACCTAACCACCCAGTCTGTATTTCCTGTTAACAGACCTACCAGAAGTGTGTGGTAGGAACTTTCCTTTTCTTTTTCTGGTGCTTTCGTATCAAAAACACTAATCGAATTGCTGAGGGTTCGGTTCAAATACTGTTCTATTGCCTCTGTCTTTCTTTCTTCAATTGAATTCCAAAAAGCTGTCAGCTGTTTAGTATTGTCACGCAGTTTCTCATCAAACCAGTCCTGTATCTGAAGTTTGTACACCTCCCGCACTTCTTTATTTGGAATGATCAGCTTATATGCTCCCTGTTCCGTCATTCCAACCTGCGTTAAGTATCCTGTTGTAAACAACACGCTCCAAATATTATCAATACTTTCCGAAGCTATACTACCAGGGCAAAGGATATCATACCCAGTGTTCTTTGATTTTACCATCTAGCAGAATAAATAGCAAGTTGATACCCCGGAACTAGCACGACTGCACTTCGGAGTATACCGGGGTGCTGTCTGTGGTTCATGCGGGATGAGGCAAAAAAGAAGCCCACCAGCGTACCATGTAGGGATTCTACACAGTTCGCCAGTAGGCTATAACGGATTATGTATCAGGTTATTATAGGTAGGGTATTTCCTTAACCCAATAATTATTTAGTTTTTATCAAATCATATATCGATGCTTCTGTGTTTTTCTGTTTATGAACTCGATGATATTCCTTAATACTGTCAACAAGAAAACTCGAATCCGAAAAATAATCTTTTATGAACGCTGGAGATTTAACATTCTTTATACCTAATACATTTTTGCAATAATCACTGGGCTTTTTTGTTCCTGATCGACAATATTCATCATACTTTTTCATGCTTGTTATAATTAATATCTCTATTTCTGGAGCAGTTATTACATTAATCACATCCACTTGACAACGATATGCTTTACTCAAATTAAATTCCTCTCTACGCGAATCAATTACTCGAAGAATAAGAATTTTCTGATCATACGCCCTTCTCAAATAACATCGTTCAAATTCTTTAACAGATGTCCTAGGAAGAACACTTTCGTCAATCATTTGCTCGCGATTAAAGATCAGCAAATCATTATCAAGCAAAATATCCATAATGGCGGTTTCGGCCCCACCCTCACAAATGCACGCTATCAGATTTGAACTCGGAATATTTACTGTCATTTATTCCTCCAAGCTCTTTATAATGCTTTTTTGTAGTGCAAGCAATGATGTGTATTTAGGTGCTGTTCCACCGAGGAAATTACTCTGGTATACCTCGCTTTTTTTCATGTCATTTCTCTTAAGTAAGGCATTCAAATTATCGACGGTTAATCCATGATCACTTCTTGTTATAAACACAGAATCATTTCTCTCAAGCTCATCCAACAACTCAGGATAATGTGTAGAGAATATAATGACCGCACCTTTAGGATTTGTTCGTTTATTCGTAAAGAGTCTAAGCAAAGAAGCTACCAGCTCTCTATTAAAATGATTCTCGACTTCATCAACAATTAAATAACCACCATTTTTCAATACCCTCACAGCATCCGAAAATACTCTTACGCCTTTTACTGTACCAGAAGAAAGATAGACATTAAGTTCTGTTGGATTAAAAAGAACCAGCTCTTTCCGTCCATAGAATTTCAATCTTGTAATAACCTTGTCATTAACATTCTCAACAGTAATATACTCAATCGTTGGATCAAGCAAAGAAATGATTTCAGTCGGAACAGATTCTCCATCCGATAGGAATAGATTGAAATTTGTAAACAAAGCAAGATCCACAAACATTGACTTATTCTGAATCTGTTTATTAACAGCAATCATAATGCTCACATCATCTGGAAGATACTCATCAGAGTTATTACGAACCCTGACCGGTTTTAGCCCCGTAAAATCAAGCAGATTCGATTTATTAATTTTACTAGTTGCAGTCTTAATCCATAGTTTCTCCGAAACAATACGCACAACAAATGTCCCGTCTTGATCCTTTTCTTTAATAATTTCACTTTTAAGATGGAATATCTTATTATCAGCATAGAAATCAATGTCAAATACTGTTTTTATATTCTCCCCTAAAATTTGTGGAATAAACTCCGCATTCAAAGGTGCTGCTCCTAAAAGCAAACTAGAATACGACACAACTTTAAGCGCAGTGGTTTTTCCAGAAGCATTAATTCCAGCAAAAGCTTCTACAGTATTCACATAAATATTTCCAAACAGCTTGTAAACTGAATTCAAATGAATATTTTGAACCCTTTGAACTGCACAAAATGAAATGTCAAACGGATTCTTATACAATGGAAGTCCGTTTACTTTTATTCGTAATATTCTCATTTAACACCTCCATAAAAACAAATTTTATGTTGATAGCATTCTTTAAACATATAATACCACGGTATTGTTATGATTGCAACGTTTTTCTCGTTGTTAACATCCTTATCTCGTTATCATCCTTTATAATATTATTCACCTCTCTGTTAATTTTATTTACCCAATATAAAAGACAGGTCCGAATTCCTTGTAAATCAAGGTTTTTCGTCCCGTCATTAATATATCTTATCCAATATTAACCATAATATTTCCTTTATTTTCTCCCAGATGATAAAATTTTTCTTTCATATCGGTTCTTGAAATATTTCCATAATATCCTTTTTTTATTGGAGAGATTTCAAAACCTAAAAATAATTCTTTCATTTTATCTGCTAAATCTCTACAATCTACCTTTTCAACAATATCTGACAAATCTCCAACATTAATTCTCAATGGCTGTGAATCAGCCACTCCATGCGTAATCTATGGTTACCTGATGTGCCGCGCAGACTGCCGCAATGCGGTCTCCAATAACTTCACGGAACTCAGTCTCAATATCCTTGCGGATAATGAAAATCACATGTAAAGCCTGCCTCAATCGCATCATGGACAGAGTAGTCCATGATGATGTGACCGTTTGCGTCAAAGGGCTCCAGCTGTTTGATACCGCCGCCGAAGCGGGAACCGATACCAGCGGCCATTGAGGAAGGCCCAACAGCTCTTTAACAAGCTTCCATCCGGCTTTTTGCAGCTCCAGCTGCCCGAAACAGGATCGAAGGACCAGCTTCCTTCCCCCAGATAAGCCGGGTTCATCAGCTGCATTCCCCCTGTCCGGGCTGCTGCGGTATCATCATCGTCCGAATCATCAGATTTACTTTGAAAATGCTCCTGCCCGGTTACGTTCACCACACACTGTGCTGTCAAATCTTCCGAATGCACGGTAATCACAGCTGTTCCTTTCGCAAGAGCCGTTACCGCTCCGTCAGATACGGATGCCACAACCTCATCGCTGCCCTCCCACCATACATGCGGAAGCATGGTTCCGGCAGGGCTTGCAGACACGCCGAGCGCCGCTGTCTGTCCTGTCTTCAGCGTCAGCTCATTCCGGCTCAGCACAAGACCCGACAGTGCAGCACTGGTCTTTATCTCATCCAGAGTTCCCGACATTTCAAAGGTACCGTCCGCATTGCCATCTGCCTGATAGGTTCCACACATATCCAGATATGTCTTTTCGCCTGCTTCACGGATTGCGAAGAGGCTCTGATACCGATCGTAGAACTCCCATGCGTTTTCCAGTGTTTTGTCACTCAGGAAACGGGCCTTGCTCTCTGCCAGAAGTCTCGAATAATATCTTCCAACTGAAAGCGATTTTATACGGATTGGGAGTATGATTTTGTAACTTGTTGACCACATAACAAAAAAGCCCGCATAAGCCACAACTGCACTTCGGATCACACCGGGGTGCTGTCTGTGGTTCATGCGGGATGAGGCAAAAAAAGAAGCCCACCAGCGTACCATGTAGGATTCTACACAGTGCGCCAGTGGGCAAAATATTTCCGTGGCTTCTTTCAGAAGCGCTTATCCAACCAACTTATACTCTTTCAGAAGCTGATCACGATACTCTGCATCATCAGAAGCCCTTTCAGCATCACTGTATCTTTTCTCCGCAAGAAGAATTTTCATCAGTTTTGCCATCAAGTCAACGCCTTTATCAACGCCTTTGTTCTCAATTGCTGTACTCAAGTTACACATACGCTGCACCTCACTTTCCAACTCTGCTGTCATTGCAATGTTATACTTTTCGCTAAGGACTTTTTTCTTTTCATCTGGCAGAACCGTAGAAGAAAAAAGCGTATTTAACAGATTCAAAATCCCACAATCCGCGTCGTTATCTGGCTCTCCCAGATTCAGGATGACCACTTCCATCAAATCGTAGTCTTCCTTTTTTACATAGGCATCTCCGAATACAGGTTCCTCAATGGTGTGGTAGCGGAACATTCCATTCTTTCTGCAATCTGGAGTTGACGGACATATCCAGATTGAATAGACTTTTTGGATTTTCTCGTAATGATCGCCAGTGAACACCGTACCATGCTGCTCTGAAATCATTCTTGCACAATAGTATGTACCGCGAGTTACAAGCTCATACCCCGGTTTATCATCTGTTTGAATTTCCAGATTGATGATCAGTGTAATCTCTTCTGTCCTTTGTTTAATTCGTCCTGATGAACTGCATGTTCGGAAATTTCCACTTTTCCAGACATACAGTGTTCACTGATATAATCCACGCTGAAAAGCGAAAATTCTTTCACACAAGTTTTCAAAATCCAAGCATCAATCGCTTTGAATGAAAGCAGCTTTTTCGCACATCGGTCATATTTGGCCTTGTCAGCAACAGTATCAATTGCCTCTGCAAGAGCAGTCTGTCTTTCCACCGGCAAGCACCTCCTCAAAGTGTTTTCAATGAGAGTGTACAATACTCCTATTATATTTTCATGTTACCATAAAGGTGCCCTTTTATCAAGCAGTCATCTACTCCACCATGCTCTTGCCATCCACATTTCCCAGCATGGTCACACCAGCTTTGACAGGTCATCCTCCCTCTTCTCCAGCTCCCTGATGCTGTCTGCCACGGCCACGTCGATGAACGCCGCGAGCTTTGCTCCGGCAACATTGCTTTGTACCGGCATCGGTGCGTCATCATCACCGGCTAACCGAATCACCTTCGGGTCAAGGATACCCTCTACTTTTTTAAGTGCCTCTTTCTCCGGCATCCGCCGCAGATACCCTTTCATTGCACTCACGACCACCAGTTCCATCTAGGTCGCTGCGTCATCTGTCCGCTGTGCGATTTCCGCTTTAACGGATTCATTCCATGGCGCCAGCGCCTCCAGTTCTTCATCGCTCATCTTATCGTTGGGCTGATGTTCAAGAAGGTAGGTAAGGTAGTGATAGACGTTTACTCCATTCGCTATTGCTATTTCTACCATCGTGTATACGATAGCACTTGCCTGTGCCCCATTTGGTGTGTCGCAGAACAGCCAGTTTTTCCGTCCTACAGTAAATGGTCGAATAGCGTTTTCACTAAGGTTATTGGAAAAGCTGCATCTGCCATCTTCAAAGTAAGTTGCAAGATAGGAGCGGCGGTTTTTGATATAGGTAACTGCTTTATCCATTCTGGATCCACGTACAGGGTTCTGTTTATCAAGCCACGACAAAAAGCCTTCTACTATCGGCTTTTCTTTTTCAAGACGAGCCTTCTTGATAGCATCGAAGGAAGTTTGTTTCGCTTTGATCACTTCTTCCATATGAAAAAGTTGATTGATATACATGATTTCCTGTACAGAAGGCTGGGAGTAATCCAATTCTTTCCCTTTGGGAATGGCGTCTGTCAGATACCTGCGGATATGTGCCCAACAAGCTGTTCTCTTTGCATCTGGGACCTTATTGTAGCCGCTGTATCCGTCGCACATCAGGTATCCTCTAAAACCCTGGAGAAATTCAACCGCAGTGTCACCAGCACGGGTTTCTGAATACTTAAAGATGATGACTGGCGGTTCTCCATCTTCTCCACTGCGAAACAGCCACATATAAGACTTGGTCTGTGCACGGCGTCCTGGTTCCTGTAACACCTGCAAGGGAGTTTCATCTGCCATTGCGAATTTACGCTCTAAAAGTTTCCGATGAAAGTATTCATACATCGGAAGGAAAAATGCCTGGGAATTACGGATCACCCAGTTTGCCATGGTTGCACTTGTAATAGAGACTCCGTATTGTTTCCAGTCCTTTTCCTGACGGAAGTATGGCATGCTGTTACAGAACTTCTGGTACATAACCCATGCAATGGTATTCGCAGATACCATTCCGTAAAGCATATGTGGTTTTCCGTCTTTTCCTTTTCGGATAACAGGAAGCGCATGTTCGCTATTGTTGGGACAGGCATAGTTTATACTGTAGAATTCAATCACACGCAGCTTAGCCGGAATAAAAACCAGTTCCCTGCGCACAAACTCCTCACCGATCTTTTTCAATGGGGTATTACAAACAGGACAGACTTTTTCCTCATCTGAAAGATCAAGGTATCTGCGGGTGATTGGGATTCCTTTAAAACGGTCTGCATCTGTGGTTCTGGCTTTACGCTTTTTTGTTGCGGATTCAGCAAGTGAATCTGAGAGTTTCTCAGCTTCGATGGCAGCCAGACCCTGTTCCATTTCCGCTTCATTTTTAAAAGAGATGGCTGGACAGAATTGCTCATGCGAATCAGTATCCCATTCATTTCGATTTCAATCGTATATGAATTGTCAAGGTACATAGAACTGTCCATGGGATTTGGAAGCAGTTCTTCCGGAGAATTCTCCGGTTCTATAGCAATCCGGACCACATCCTGTTTACGGGATGTAAGATCCAGAGTACTGGCTTTTTTAATCGGATCTGGTATCTGGCAGGCCTGTTTTCGCAACCTGGTAACTGCATTATAGAAACTGCTGGGAGCAATTCCGTGTTCTGCACACCAGTCCGCATCCGTCATACCACTTTGCCTGCAGGCTGTCACCATTTCCATCCATTCATCCAGGGAACGTTTTGAAGCACGTTTACAACTCATAATAAATCCTCCAAGTAGAGTGAATTTTTACTTTCTACCATAAAAATGGAGTAAAAATCTACTTACAATCATTATGAGGTATTTGGACGACGATCGCTAGTTACCCAGAATTTAAGCGCTTACCATTAAAACACTTTGCAGCTTCATAATCAGATACAATATTATTTTTATTTCCATTATAAACTATATGTCAGTCTTCAAAAAATACCGTGTGAACAAACTGAACTCCAGAAGTTCACACGGTCGATCTTATTTCAGTTTTTCGAGAATCTCATCCGCACTCATGCCACTAGCCAGCAGTTTCTTCAGAACGGATTCCGCTTCTGCTTTCTTTGCCTCTTCAGCAACCTTAGCCTCTGCCTTTGCCTTCTTCGCTTCCAGGGATGCCACTTCTTTTTCGACCTTCTTCAGAGCAGTCTTCTTCTCTTTCATGGCAGCCTTCAAAGTATCAATATTGGCGGTGACGGAGGCAATCTCCGTATTCAGAGACACAATAGCCTCCTGCTTCTCTGCAATCTGGGATGCGTAGTCTTTGGTGATATTGGTTTCGGACGG
>CAKRWX010000104.1 GCA_934418055.1 uncultured Lachnospiraceae bacterium | reverse complement strand
GGCGTACTCTGTGCTGTCGCAGTGGTCGGCAGTATGTTCTCTTTCCCGGTATTCGGCAGCAAATGCGCCCCAGTCCAGCACATGGTCAATATTTTATGCGCCGTTTTATTAGGCCCGTGGTACGGCGTTGCAGTCGCTTTTACCGCCAGCCTGCTGCGTAACCTGCTTGGTCTTGGCAGCCTGATGGCTTTCCCAGGCAGTATGTGCGGCGCTCTTTTATGTGGCCTGGTCTATGACCGTTTCCACAACCTGATCCCGACCCTCTGCGCAGAAGTATTCGGCACCGGAATCATCGGCGGCCTTTTAGCATGGCCAGTTGCCGTTCTTCTCATGGGCAAACCAGCTGGAAGCATCGCCTTCTACGCTTATGTGGTGCCATTCCTGGTATCTACCATCGGCGGTTCTCTGATCGCAGGAGCCGTTCTTCTGACTCTTGAGAAAAACAGCGCTTTACAGAGAATGCAGTCCAGTATCACCGGTTAATCCCCAGACACCTGAACATTCCCCGGTCAGCCTATATTTTCTCATAGTCTGCACTGAGGGGATGCTTACCTGCTACCTACAAAGGATATGATCATGAATATCATTAACTCTAACTTACAAAACGCCCTGAAACAGATCCAGGGCGTTCATCCGCTTTTACACTGTATTTCCAACATTGTGACGGCCAACGACTGCGCCAATCTGGCTCTCGCCATAGGCGCCAGCCCCATCATGGCCCAGGAGCCCCAGGAAATGCCTCAGATCGCCGCTCTTGCAAAGGCAGTCGTCCTAAACACAGGAACTCCTGATGAGGCCAAATTCCAGGCAGCTGCCATCGCCGGAAAAACTGCTAACCAGCTTCACATCCCGGTAATCTTAGATCCGGTCGGCGTCGGTGCCAGCACCTGGCGCTTAAACCACATCCACGATCTCTTATCCCAGGTTCATCCAGACATTCTCCGGGTCAACTTGGGAGAAGCCAGGGCCCTTTTAGGGCAGACCGGTACGGAACACGGCGTAGACAGCCTGGAAAGCTCCAGGCGCACAGAAACGGATTTCTACGCCAGAGAACTGGCTAACGCCCTCCACACCGTCGTACTCCTGTCCGGAGAAGAAGACCTGGTCACTGATGGTATCCGCCTGAAACGGATCTCCGGAGGAAGCCCATTAACCAGATCCGTCACTGGAGCCGGATGTATGTTATCCGTTCTGTGCGGAGCCTTTGCGTCCATTGAGAACACCTTCCTCGAAGCCACTCCAGAATCTGCCTCTTCACAGCCGGACTACTATTCTTCCGCCTGTCTCGCAGCCCATTTCTGGAAACTCTGCGCTGAATCCGCCGCTCAAACGTCTTCCACTCCAGGGAGCTTCCGTGTCGGCCTTTTTGACGCGGCCTGTAAACTTTCTATTTTTAATGAAGCGGGGATTTGATCAATATTGTTTATATTTTAACAATGCGCAATGCTGACGGCTCATCCAACTCTCGATCACTCACCATCAACCCAGGCAAGCAGCTTCCCGGTAAAAACTCTGTTAAAGAAATGAATCACAAGTCCCAGCCCAAAAGCCGTCACCAGTGTACCGATACCCACAATACCGCCGGCCAGATAGCAGATCAGCGCACAGAGCACATCATTGGACATTCTGTGCCAGAAATAAGGAATCTTCGGCCATCTTTCTGTCATGATCAGAGAAAGGCTATCATAAGGTGCAACTCCCTCATCCGGCATCTGATACATAGACAAGCCCAGAGAACAGATCACAACACCAACGCACAGTGCCACCAGGCGGATCGGCAAAGCTGTAAGCTCCACCCCCAACACCACTGTATAAATATTATAAAAGAACGTAGTAATATACGCCAGGCACACTGCATTCACAACCGTTCCAATTCCCAGGAACCTCCTGCCAAAAGCAATTTCAATGATCAATAACACGATATTTACAATCAGCTGGAAGTTACCATAAGTCATACCAATCATATCTGCAACTGCCATATTCATTCCACTGAACGGATCTGTTCCCAGCCCTGCAAGCTTAAAAATCCCGATTCCCATACCCATAAAAACATTTCCGATACACATGATCAGAACATGCTTCCAGTTAATGTTCTTCAAATACTCCCCCATAAACCTTCCACCTCATTCTCTCTAAAAAATTTGTCAGACAGATATCCACGATCCGCTTTCACTGTGCAGAATCCATACCAGCATAATACTTTAATAAACAACCTGCAACAATGTTTCTATTCTATCACACCCCGACACCCCTGTAAAACAAAAAAATCCCCCAAAATAACAAATAGCAACAAAAAAACAGCCACGATATGAATTCTATCCGCGACTGTTCATCTCATTAAAGGGAGGAGAGCTGATAATGATTCATTATCAGCTCAAGTATTATGAAAAAAATCTTATAAGCATGTGTTCGACAACTTTGTTTGTTGTCTATGGTTAAAGTATATGAGAAAAACGTGAAGAAACCGTGTGCAGGGTGTAACGGTTCTTTGAATGTTTTGTTAATAAAATATGAACAAACAACGTTCCTATCTCACAACAATATACACCGCATACGCCACATACAGCACCACCATAATTGCCCCGTCCTTCCGGTCGATCTCATATCCCCGCTTCGCCAGAATCCAGGTCACGATACTGGAAACAATCAGGAAAATCCCATCGAAAATGGAAAGCCTGTCCACTTTCATTGGAGAAATGGTACAAGATGCCGCCAGGACAAACAGGATATTGAACAGGTTCGAACCGATCACATTGCCCAGAGCCAGCTCATTTTCCCCTTTCTTCGACGCCACAATGGACGTCACCAGCTCTGGAAGGGACGTTCCAAAAGCCACGATGGTCAGACCCACCAGAGTCTCTGTCATACCAAAGGAAATAGCGATGGCACTGGCACTGTCTACTACCAGATTGCCGCCGATAACGATGGCAGCCAGTCCGCCCAGGATAAACACCACACTTAAAAACGGGCTTAATACCTTGATCTCCTCTTCTTCCGCAGCCGGTCCGCCTGCCGCGCGGCTCGCCAGGGTATTTTTCACGGTCTTAAACATGAAATACGCAAACATGGCCAGAAGCACCAGGCCATTCCAGCGGCTTAAGGTACAGTCAAAAGCAAATAAAAGCAGCATCACCACCGCCGCCGCGATAGTAAAGAGAAAATCGCCATAGAGAATGCTCTTGTCGATCTTCATAGGCAAAATCAGTCCACAGACACCCACCACCATCAGCAGATTGAAAATGTTGGAACCGATCACATTTCCCACCGCAATATCATTGCTTCCCGCTAAGGATGCGGAAATACTCACCGCCATCTCCGGGGCGCTGGTTCCGAAGGCCACGATGGTCAAACCGATGATCACCGTCGGCACCCGCAATAACTTCGCCACGGAAGAGCTTCCTTCCACGAAAAAGTCCGCTCCCTTTACCAGAAGCACAAAACCTATTACTAATAAAATATATTCCATCTTCTTACGTCTCCTTCTTGCAGTCATTCCGCAAAAATCACCGCTTCTTTCGAGTATAGGGAAATGGTCTCATTCTGTCAAGGCTTTCCCCATTGTTTTCCCTTCTCCCGGAAATGAAATTCCGATTCCCCAGTTGCCTCACAGACACCCGAAACTGTCCATGGGAAATGTACCTGCCTCTGAAGCCAGAACAACACCAGCAGATTGGGAAATGCCATCATCCCATTCCAGATATCTGACAACTTCCATACCGCTTCCAGTCTGGTCAGTCCGCCAAGTATTATGCATACAGAATACAGGCAAAAGTACCACCGATGGAACCGTCCCTTTTCAACACGTTTCCCACTATGCCTTTTCTCCTCCATCGTTTCCACCACATCCATCACCGCCTCCAGCGTCTGCCGCCCCAGATAAAACCACGCGATCATGGTCGCAAAGGAAAACACCAGCATGGCCAGGGCGATCAGCCATTCTCCCATTTTCCCGCATACGTTTCCAAAACTCCAGGCCGCCAGGGCCGCTCCGTCCAGCCCCAATGCGTCAAGTCCTGCTGCCCCGCCGCTGCTGCATAAGATCACCAACGCCGTCATAGTACAGATCACGATGGTATCAAAGAACACCTCAAAAATTGCCCACATTCCCTGGATCTCTTCCGTGACGTATCCACCATTACCACCCGCGCCATCCACAGCCAGACATCTCTCCTCTTTCGCCTCCCCGTGAAGCCCCGCAAGACTTCCCAGCCCCGCCTCATTGGAAAATACGCCCCTGGCAACTCCGTACCGCACTGCCTGGCGGATCCCATAACCGCCTACGCCGCCAACCACCGCCTGGGGTAACAGCGCATACCTGAAAATCTCTGTCAACACCGCTGGGATCCTCTTATAAGAAGTAAGGATCACCACCCCCGCGCACACCACGTACACCGCTGAAGCCAGAGGGATCAGCCGCTCTGCCACACCCATGATCCGCTCATTTCCCCCGGCCAACACTGCCATGGTCAATCCGCCTATCGCCAAGGTTCCAACAACCGCTGGAACCCCAAAAGTAAACTGCAGGGTCTGCACCGCCCCGTTGGACTGGACCATTCCGCCCATGCCAAAAGACGCTAGAAGACAGCAAACGCCGTACACCGCCCCCAGCCACGGACATTTCAATCCCTTTGCCAGATACGTCACCGCACCGCCGATCCATGTTCCCCGCTCATTCCGATGGCGGTAATGGATCCCCAGCCACACCTCCGCATATCCAGTCATCATGCCAAGAAGCGCCGAGATCCACATCCAGAAGATCGCTCCCGGCCCGCCAGCCTTCAAAGCAGTGGCCACTCCCACGATATTTCCGGTTCCAATGGTAGCTGCCAGAGCCGTACACGCAGTTCGGAAATCCCGTTCTCCCCCTCCAATAGTTGCTCTCCACCAGATCTTCCACCCAAAAATCTGGAATCCACGCGATTTCACTGTATACAGTATCCCCGCTCCCAGCATCAATACCAAGAGCCCCGGTCCCCACACCAGCCGGTGAACCAGATCCAGCAAAGCGCCAAAATTTTTCCACATTCCTGGCTCCATGTGGCACTCCCCTCCCTACCAACGAAATTTCCCTTTCTACGTTTTATTCCACTTTTTACTGCCCTATTCCCCCGGCTATCCCAAAGCTTTTCATTACAGTTCCGTTATCATTCAAAATTTCTTTCATCTTTTTAAACTTTTTGTGTCCTCCCTCGTATTTCCACCCCCACTGTGCTATACTGAAATCAGTTCAGGAGGTAACACAAACCATGTCGCCCCCGGCGGCCCGCCTCCCGAAAGAAAGGATACGATTATGCCCGGATTTACCACCCACTACATCATGGGAATGAAAGCCTACAATGATATGCCCTCCAACACCTTAAAGCATATCATTTCCAAATACCGCTGGCTCTACCAGCTTGGCCTCCAGGGACCGGATATGTTCTTTTACTACATCCCCGCCCTGCGCCACCGCGACTACCGCAATGTGGCCTCCTACATGCACGAGCACCATGTGCGGGAGTTTTTTGAATGTTATTTAAAGGAGACCGTCCAGATTCCGTTCCGCCAGCAACGCGAACAGGCCATCGCCTATTTCTGCGGTTATCTCTGCCATTACATCGGGGATTCCATCTGCCATCCGTATGTTTATGGCCGGATCCAGTATGACATCGATAATCCCAGCATGGCCCATCACGGCAAACACGCCGAATTGGAAAATGATATCGACGCCCTTTTGCTGCGCCGTTATAAGAAGAAAAAACCATCGGAATTCAATCAGGCGGCTACCATCTGCTTAAATGGTTTAGAGACCCAGTTTATCTCCCGCCATCTGGCCAAATGCATCAACGAAGCCTATTATCCGATCACCTACCGGAACAATTTCCAGGTCAGCCCCCGCATGATCCACCGTTCCATTCTGGCTCTGCGCTTTGGCTGCCGCACCCTTTCTGATCCGTCAGGCCGCAAAAAAACAGGGATCCAGTTTATGGAATCCCTGCTGCGCCGTCATCACGTGGCTTCCCGGAAACTGGTGACCGACCAGGTATCCGATGCCCGCTGGAGTCTGAATCTGGATCACGAGATCTGGTGCAATCCATGGAAAAAACAGATGGCCTCCACCCAGTCATTTCCTGAACTTTTCTACCAATGTCTGGTCAAATGCAGAACGGTCTACTATCTGTTAAACCAGCTGATCACCTCCAGCGCAAGCCCAGAAGATCTGGATCTTACGCCATTACTGGATGAGCTGGGAAGCTATTCTTTCCATAGCGGACTGCCGGTGGATTAAAAAGTGTCTGAAATCCACTCTATCGAGCCCAATGGAAATGAAATAGGATTTCTGCGGATCCCTTCATAAGCATATAAAAAATGCGGAATGTATGTTTCTATCACACACATTCCGCATTTTTATTGATCATATGTTCATTTTACAAGTTCTGCTGACCTTTACTGCCTTATTCTGCAGAAGGTACTGCGTTTGGATCAACCGGACGGTACTCTCCAGCTGGAATGGTATCTTCCAGAATCCAGTTTGCCTTGTCCGCTTTCTGGCTATCCTCAGATGCCATCACATAGATATCATACTGACTTAAGTAACCGCCGTAAGACTCATCAGAAGACAGCGCATAATCTGGGTTCTGATCTGCGATCAGGTCATTTAACCCTTTTACAACATCTGTTGCAAATGCAGCAACTTCCTCACCGGATACCTCTTCATTGGTCAGAATAAAGAATTTTACGGTATTCTCGTCATCAAAAAAGCTTGCGCTGACACTCTCAACAAATGGATAAGCATCAGAATCATCATACTTATCCTGGAAATCATCCCACAGCTGGTTCCATACGATTCCATCTTCACCTACTGGTACCACATCAGATGGTGCCTCCGGGGAAATAATGGTGCTTTTTGTACAACCGCAAAGGCAGCAAACTGCAGCCAGAATCACAGCAAAACGTTTTGTCCATTTCATAGTTCAAATCCTCCTCTTTTCATCAACCCCTGTATTATATAAGAAAACCTTTTATTTTTGTAGTGGTTTTTCCAAAATGTCAGAAAATCTTCATACTTTTTTCTTGCATTTTCCAGTTTTAAGTGCTACTATGTTCAATATAAAATAATTTTTGATATTTTTGAACATCTAATTTCGTTTAGGAGGCATTACACATGGATCACAACAACTCATCATCCCACTTACACAGACAACTGGACTGGGTCACCACCCTGATTCCCTTTGGGGCGATTCTGGTACTGTGTCTGCTCTTTCTCCTGGCGCCGGAACAATCCGGTCAGGTACTCTCCTCCATCCGTTTCTTTTTAGGAGACGAACTGGGCAGCTACTATCTGCTGATCGGCCTGGGAGTGTTCCTCTGCTCCCTCTATATCGCATTTTCCCCTTATGGACAGATTCGTCTGGGTGACCGGGAAAAACCTCAGTATTCCTCTTTTCAATGGGGTTCTATGATGTTTACTGCCGGACTGGCTGCCGACATTTTATTCTACTCTCTTTGTGAATGGATTTTGTATGCAGGCGAAGACCGGATCAGTCAGATGGGCAGCATCCAGGACTGGGCTTCCACCTATCCGCTGTTTCACTGGGGTCCGATCCCGTGGAGCTTCTATCTGGTATTGGCCTCTGCCTTCGGCTTCATGCTCCATGTCCGCAAATGTGACAAACAGAAATACTCTGAAGCCTGCCGTCCTCTCCTTGGACGCCGTGTGGATGGCTTCTGGGGAAAACTGATTGATCTGCTGGCAGTCTTTG
>CAKRWX010000103.1 GCA_934418055.1 uncultured Lachnospiraceae bacterium | reverse complement strand
CAACGCCTATCCCAACCTGTCTCTGGAGCAGATCTTAAAGCAACAGAAGGAAGCTCTGGAGCGGGAACGGAAGGAAAACGAGGCATCTTTGGTATTTGCCAAAGGATGCAGCATTGATAAGCTGATTTCTTTGTTTTTTATCGGAGCATTTCTTGGAGATATCATCGAGACCATCTTCTGTTATGTGACCGCTGGCGTATGGATGAGCCGCAGCAGCGTGGTCTACGGGCCTTTCAGTATTGTCTGGGGACTGGGATGTGTGCTGCTGACCGCATTTCTTTATCCGTACCGGCAGAAAAGCGACAGCTGTATCTTTATCGCGGGAACAGTGCTGGGCGGCGCCTATGAATACATATGCAGCGTGGTGACAGAACTGTTGTTTGGTACGGTGTTCTGGGATTACAGTAAGATCCCGTTTAACCTGGGAGGCAGAATTAACTTATTGTATTGTTTCTTCTGGGGCATCGTGTCGGTGATCTGGCTGAAGCTGTGTTATCCGTTTCTGTCCAGGTTCATCGAGCAGATCCCGAAGAAAACCGGCGTGATCGTCTGCAGGGTGCTGGTGGTGTTCATGGTCTTTGACATTGGCATGTCGGGACTGGCGCTGGCCAGGTATTCAGAAAGGCAGGCGGGAAATGGAGCGGTCCAGAGCAGGCTTGAACGATATTTGGACCAGCATTTCCCAGATGAAAAAATGAAGGAGATCTATCCTAACGCAAAGTTTGTGTAAGTCAGGTGGCAGGATCGTGATTTTGCCGGAGAATGACAAGATCTATAGATAAATGGAGGCATCTTGAAGGATATGAAAGCATTGGTGATTGCGGAAAAGCCATCGGTGGCGCGGGATATCGCCAGAGTGTTAAAATGCCAGAAATCCTTAAATGGAGCCCTGGAGGGTGACAGATACATCGTTACCTGGGCATTGGGGCATCTGGTGACACTGGCAGACCCGGAGGACTATGATAAGAAATACAAAGAATGGAAGATGGAAGACCTTCCCATGCTTCCGGACACCTTCCGTCTGGAGGTGATCAAACAGTCGGCAAAGCAGTTTCAGGCAGTGAAAGCCCAGTTAAACCGTCAGGATGTGGATCAGGTGGTTATCGCCACGGATGCCGGGCGGGAAGGAGAACTGGTAGCGCGGCTGATCTTAAAAAAGACAGGATGCAAAAAGCCGCTGAAACGGCTGTGGATATCTTCGGTCACGGACAAGGCCATCCGGGACGGTTTTGCACATTTGAAAGACGGAAAGGACTATGAACCTTTATATGACGCGGCCATGAGCCGGGCGGAGGCAGACTGGATGGTGGGGATCAACGCCACCAGGGCCCTGACCTGCAAGTACAACGCCCAGTTGTCCTGTGGACGCGTCCAGACCCCGACCCTGGCCATGATCGCCAGAAGAGAGGAACAGATCCGTCAGTTTGTGCCAAAGCCTTACTACGGGCTTTCTATGCGGGCAGAAGGGGTGAGATTCCAGTGGAAGGACGAAAAGAGCCATTCTGCCCAGTCCTTTGACAAAGAACGGGTCCAGAAATTGTTCGATGGGTTAAAGGGAAAAGGGGCGGTGATCTCTTCTGTAAAAAAGACTCCCAAACGGACAGAAGCCCCGTTATTATATGATCTGACCGAGCTTCAGCGGGAAGCCAGCAGACGGTATGACTATTCTGCCAAGGAGACCCTGAATATCATGCAGCGCCTGTACGAGAACCATAAGGTACTGACTTATCCGAGAACCGATTCCCGGTATCTGACGGCAGATATTTTACCGACCATCAAGGAGCGGCTCCGGGCCTGCTCCATTGGTCCATACAAGCTGCTGGCGGGCCGGCTGATCAACCAGCCTCTTCCGGCAAAGCCATCCTTCGTCAATGACAAGAAGGTATCCGACCATCACGCCATTATTCCGACAGAGCAGTTCGTCCAGTTAGATCATATGACCATTGACGAGCGGCGGATCTATGATCTGGTGGTGCGGAGATTCCTGGCGGTCTTATATCCGGCCTGTGAATACGAGCAGACGGCGGTGGAAGCGGCGGCAGCAGGAGAACATTTCTATGCCAGTGGAAACCATATGGTGAAAATGGGCTGGAAGGCAGTTTACGAGGGGATGAATTCCTCTGATGAGGAAGAAGAGGAGACTGCAGTTTCTTCCGAGCATTTTCCGGAGTTCCACGTGGGTCAAAAGCTGTCCGGTGCGGTTTTTGCTGTCACGGAGGGAAAGACCAAGCCACCAGCGCCATTTAACGAAGCTACCTTGCTTTCTGCCATGGAAAATCCGGTGGCGTATCTGGAAAGCAATGACAAGGCCATGGCGAAAACTCTGGGGGAGACAGGGGGACTGGGTACCGTTGCTACCAGGGCGGACATCATTGAGAAATTATTCTCCAGCTTCTTGTTAGAGAAAAAAGGCAAGGACATTTACCTGACCTCCAAGGCAAAACAGTTATTGAAGCTGGTTCCGGACGATCTAAGAAAGCCGGAGCTGACTGCCCAGTGGGAGATGAAGCTGTCAAAGATTGCAGATGGAAGCCTGAAACGGTCTGTCTTTATGAAAGACATCCGCAGCTATTCCCAGGAACTGATCCAGGAGATCCGGGAAGGCGAAGGCACGTTCCGCCACGATAACCTGACCAACCAGAAATGTCCCCAGTGTGGAAAACGGATGCTCTTAGTCAAGGGTAAAAACAGTGAGATGCTGGTGTGCCAGGACCGGGAGTGTGGCTGCCGGGAGACCATTTCCCGTACCTCCAACGCCAGATGTCCGCAGTGCCATAAGAAAATGGAACTCAAGGGAAAGGGTGACGGGCAGATCTTTGTCTGCCGCTGCGGTTATAAGGAGAAATTAAAAGCATTCCAGGAGCGGCGCAAAAAAGAGGGAGCAGGTGTCTCCAAACGGGATGTGGCGAAATACTTGAGCCAGCAGAAAAAAGAGGCAGAAGCGCCGTTAAACAACGCATTTGCCCAGGCGCTTGCGGGACTGAACTTGAATGGAGGAGAGCAGACATGATGGAGAGACGAGATAAGGTCAATTATTATCTGGATCTGGCAGATGTGGTTTCGAAGCGTGGAACCTGTCTGAGACGCCTTTATGGTGCGGTGATCGTAAAGGATGATGAGGTGATTGCTACTGGGTATGTGGGCGCACCGAGAGGACGGAAAAATTGTTCCGATCTTGGTGTCTGTATCCGCCAGAAGATGAATATTCCGAGAGGTGAGCGCTATGAGTTATGCCGCAGCGTTCATGCAGAGGCGAACGCCATCATCAGCGCCGAGCGTGGGAGAATGATCGGTTCCTCCATCTATTTATCCGGACGGGAGGTTTCCACCGGCGAATACATCCGCAATTCCAACAGCTGCTCCATGTGCAAGCGGATGATCATCAATGCCGGAATTGAGACCGTCTATGTACGGGATGATGAGGATCATTACCGGAAGATCGAGGTAAAGGACTGGATTGAAAATGATGAGTCCCTGGATGGTGCACTTGGCTATTAGGCAGGCGGTCCAGTGGATAAAAACAGATGACAGGAAAGGCAGAACATGAAAGCAGAAGAGAAGACAAATGTGATGCGTGTGCTGGAACAGAAGAAAGTTCCGTATCAAGGCCATTGCTATGTGGATACCGATGCCGTCAGCGGTGTGGAAGTGGCGGAAGTGCTGGGACAGGACCCGGCTCATGTATTTAAAACCCTGGTAACGGTGGGGAAGACGAAGCAGAATTACGTGTTTGTGATTCCGGTAGCCAGGGAACTGGATCTGAAGAAGGCGGCAAAGGCGGTAGGAGAGAAGTCCATCGAGATGTTAAAATCCAAGGATCTTCTGCCGCTGACCGGATATATCCATGGCGGCTGTTCCCCTGTCGGCATGAAGAAATTTTTCAAGACTACCATTGATTCCACGGCAGAAAATTGTGAGACATTCTGCATCAGCGCCGGAAAGATCGGCTATCAGGTGGAATTAAGCCCCAGGGATTTAGCGAAGGTGATCCGTTACCAGATGGCAGATCTGACCGTGGATCACGGGGAAGCTTAAGGAGCAGGAATGAACTATTATTTAGCGCCCATGGAAGGAATCACCGGGCGGATTTTCCGCAATGCCTATCACCGGTGTTTTCCAGACTTTGATAAATATTTCACACCCTTTATCACACCAACGGATAATGGAAAATTAAGCCCGAAGGATTACAATGACATTGGTCCGGAATTCAATGAGGGACTCTATGTAGTGCCCCAGATCCTGACCAATCAGGCAGACGGATTTTTAAGAACGGCCAAGGCAATCCAGGCATTGGGCTACAAAGAAGTGAACTTTAACCTGGGATGTCCGTCTGGAACCGTGGTGGCAAAACGCCGGGGGTCTGGATTCTTAGCATATCCCATGGAGCTGGACGAGTTTTTGTATGAGATCTTTGCAAAAACGGATCTGAAGATCTCGATCAAGACCAGAGTGGGAAAAGCAGATCCGGCGGAATTTGAGGAGCTCTTAGGGATTTATAACCGGTATCCACTGGAAGAACTGATCATCCATCCAAGAGTCCGGGAAGACTATTATAAGGGATCTGTGCGGATGGAAGCATTTACGGAAGGCATTGCCATGAGCAAAAGCCCTGTCTGCTACAACGGCGACATTTTCACCGTTTCCCAGGAGCGGGCGTTGGAGGAGAAGTTCCCGCAGTTAGAGCGGGTGATGATCGGACGAGGCGTTTGTGCCAATCCAGGGCTGATCGGTGCGTTAAAAACCGGTGATCCTGTGACTCTGGATCAGTTTATGACCTTCCATGACTGTCTGTACAAAGGCTATCAGGATTTCTTTTTAGCCATGTCTGGACAGCGTGTGGTATTATTTAAGATGAAAGAGATCTGGTGCTACATGGCTTCCATGTTTGCAGACTGCAAAAAGCAGGAGAAGAAGATCAAAAAGGCTCAGTCCCTGGCGGATTATGAGGCGGCGGTGGCTGCCATGGTAAGGGAATGTCAGTTCCAGCCGGATCACGGGTTCTTGCCGCCAAGATGAAAAGAAGGAAAAATCCCATCAGCAAAGCTGATCTGGAAGGTATCAGAGGGGGCAAAAGCTTTTGACCTCAATATTATTATATGATAGAAGGAGAGTATGGTTATGGAAACATCAGTAGTAAAACGCTTTTTACGCTATATCGCAGTGGACACCCAGTCTGCGGCAGAAAAGGATGTGATCCCAAGCACTGCAAAGCAGTTTGACCTGGCAAAAATCCTGGTAGAAGAGTTAAAGGAGATGGGTGCGCAGGATGTAAAAATGGATGATCACGCTTATGTGTATGCCACAGTTCCTGCAACCTCTGAGAAAGAAATCCCAGTGTTAGGTCTGATCGCCCATATGGATACTTCACCAGCCTGCTCGGGCAAGAATGTGAATCCGCAGTTCATCAACAACTACGATGGAAAAGACATTCTCATGAACAAAGAGACCGGTCTTACCATGAAGGTAGAGGATTATCCAGAGCTGTTAAATTATAAAGGACAGGATCTGATCACCACCGACGGAACTACTCTGTTAGGCGCCGATGATAAGGCTGGCGTGGCAGAGATCATGGCTCTGGCAGATTATCTGTTATCCCACCCGGAGATCCCACACGGCAAGATCCGCATCGGATTTACCCCGGACGAGGAAGTTGGCTGTGGCGCAGATCTCTTTGATGTGGCCGGCTTTGGCGCTGATGTGGCTTATACCATTGATGGCGGTGCTTTGGGAGAATTGGAATACGAGAATTTTAACGCAGCATCTGCGAAGGTAAAAGTCCACGGTTTCAGCATTCATCCAGGTTCCGCAAAAAATAAAATGAAAAATGCGATCCTGATGGCCATGGAATTCCAGAACATGCTTCCGGTATTCGAGAATCCAATGTGTACGGAAGGTTATGAGGGCTTTTTCCATCTGGACGGTATTGCTGGTGATGTGGAAGAGACTGTCATGGATTACATCATCCGTGATCATGACAAGCAGAAATTTGAAGAGAAAAAGGCATATATCACAAGAGTTGCCGATTACCTGAACCAGAAATATGGTCAGGGAACCATTGAACTGATCTTAAAAGACAGCTATTACAACATGAAAGAGAAGATCGAGCCACATATGTATCTGATCGATCTGGCGAAAGAAGCCATGACCGATATGGGTATCACCCCGGTGGTATCTCCGGTCCGTGGCGGAACCGACGGCGCACGGCTTTCCTATATGGGTCTTCCATGTCCAAACCTGTGTACCGGTGGTCATAACTATCATGGCAGATTTGAGTATGTGTGCGTGCAGTCTATGGAGAAGGTCGTGGAGCTGCTGCTGAAGATCACGGAGAAATTTGAAGAACGGTAAGTATAGAAAAAGGATAACTATGAAGGTACTGGACAGTTGCGAAAAAGGTAACGAACAGTTATAAAAAAAGATATCCTGCTGTAAAGAAGTGGAAGTATTTCCGAAAAGCTGTAGAAGCGGCAGCTTGGGAAATACTTCTCTTTTTATTTTTAAGGAATCGCTTTTCGACGGTATTCCGAAGGGGTCAGATTCTTATATTTTTTAAATACTTTGATGAAGTAACTGACATCGTTAAATCCACAGTCAAGTGCAATTTCCAGGATACTTTTTTGAGAGACACAGAGCTGTTCACATGCAGCTTCCACCCGGTAGGAATTTAAATATTCAACAGGTGTCTGACCAGTCAGCTATTTGAAAAAACGACAAAAGTAATGGGAATTCATGTGAACAGTATTGGCCAAAGCCTGAAGAGAAAGAGGCTCTGAGTAGTGCTGCTCAATCATAGACAAAATGGTTTTGTATTGTTGGATTTTTTTCATATTTGAACTTGTGGATAGTTCCTCCTGATAATAATGATAATGAAGGATTTCTCCTAAAAGAGTAAAAAGGCTGCCAATCATCCGCATAGAATATCCGGCTTCTTTTTCTATAAATGCATCAAAAATTGTATGGAAACAGAATAAAATTTCTGGATTTTTTGAATCATAAATGGGACAAATCCGAAAGGAAGAGTCTAAGAATTTGTGGATTTCTAATTGGCGGATAGAGATATCCTGTATGACAGCTTTAAGATCAAATACAAGACACTCGTAGGTGCAGGAATCAGGAATACCGCCGTGGAGAACTCCGGATGAGATGAACATACACTGTCCTTCTGTTAATAAATAGTCGGTTCCATTCAGATTAAGGGAAAATTCTCCAGAAAGAATTCGTATGAATTCTGTTTCTTTATGCCAGTGAAGCGGCATGATATAGCGCGGAGACAGGGGATTAACCTGATACAAAGCAAAAGGAAAATCAGATGTTCCATGCTTACGGCGTTCTTGATAATCAAGATATCTCATATTTTTTGCCTTCCTGTACAAAAGTGAATAATTTACCATTTAATATGATAATAGCACAAGAGAACCGAATTGAGAAGAGATTATAATAACATTATAAAAAACAGGAGGGGTATAAAATGGCAGAAAGCAGATTAATTGGTAATTATCCGGTAATTGGGATCCGGCCGACCATTGATGGACGGAGAGGCTATATGAATGTACGTGGAAGCCTGGAAGAACAGACGATGAATATGGCCAGATCCGCAGCTGAGCTTTTGAAAAAGAATATCCGATATTCTAATGGGGAGTTTGTCAAGGTTGTAATTGCGGATTCCACCATTGGAAGAGTGGCAGAAGCCGCAAAATGTGCAGAAAAATTCAGAAAAGAGGGTGTGGATATCACCATTACCGTGACAC
>CAKRWX010000102.1 GCA_934418055.1 uncultured Lachnospiraceae bacterium | reverse complement strand
ATTCACTCCTAAGTATAGACGAAAAATGATTTATAATCAATTAAAAATGGACATTCGAGATATACTGAAGCAGTTATGTTCATACAAAGGAGTAGAAATAATTGAGGGGCATATCATGCCAGATCATATTCATATGTTGGTAAGTATTCCGCCCAAAATGAGTGTATCAAGCTTTATGGGATATTTAAAAGGAAAATCCGCATTAATGATATTCGACCGACATGCAAATCTAAAGTATAAATTTGGAAACCGTCATTTCTGGTCAGAAGGTTATTATGTCAGTACAGTAGGATTAAACGAAGCGACAATTAAGAAATATATCCAAGATCAAGAAAACTATGATATCATGCAGGACAAATTAAGTGTGAAAGAATACGAAGACCCTTTTAAGGGTACAGAGTCGAAGTAGTACGAACGCCCCTTCAGGGGCATAAGCAACGCGTCAAGTGCGATAGTGACTTGAACGAAGAGAAAGTCTAGGGCGCCTTGAGACGCTGTCTGGTAGCAAGGGCTTACAGCCAGCGTCCCGAGCCACCCGTTGTACGGGTGGCGGCGACTGTCTTAGGAAACTTCGTCAAGTTTGTGAGCCATAGGTACTCAAGGCGTCAGTGGCGCTATGATCTTAACAGCTGAAAAAAGGCTTCCATCTCCCGTGTCACCCATTTATCCTTATGGTGAAGCACCTGCCTCCAGACCTGCATATGGAATTGGTCTACGTCCAGGGCGCAGAGCAGCCCCTTTTTTTCTTCTGGAGCAATGGCAAAGGAGGGCAGGAAGGACAGGCTGGAGCTTCCGATCAGCTGACGGATGATGAATTCGGTGTTGCCGATGGACAGATAAGGACGGATCGCCTGTTCCCTGGCAGCCAGGTAGCGGTCCAGCATCAGACGATAGCTGGCATTCCGCTCGGTCAGAATAAAGGGATGGGATAAAATTTCATCCAGGGGGATCTGTTGTCTGCCGGTAAAAGGATTCGAGGAGGAAGCGGTGAAAACTGCTTCCTCTGGTGTTTCCAGTACTTTTATAAAACGTTCATCATGGATCTGCTGATCGAGGATATAGACCAGGTCAAGTGTACCGTTGGTGAGGCTGTTTAATAAGATTTCCGGGGAGTCGAGGGTGATCCGGACATTGACTTCCGGATAAAGGGTATGATACTGCTTCATGACCTGGGGAAGCAGGACTGTACAGATAGATTCGATGGTTCCGATCCGCAGGGTTCCATGAAGCTTCCGGTCTCTGGATAAGGTTTCACGGGCCTGGGCCAGTTCCTGCATGATGGTGTTGGCGTGTTCGAAAAACAGTTCCCCATCCCGCGTCAGAGAAATCTGCTTACCGATCCGGTCAAAAAGGTGAACGTCCAGTTCCTGCTCCAATTGTTTGATCTGAATGGTGATGGCCGCCTGGGAATATCCCAGATGCCGGGCTGCTTTTGAAAAACTCTTAAACTGTGCCACCTGTAAAAACGCATTGATCTCTCGAAGTTCCATCGTGTTTCCATCCTTTCCAGAGCATGTATGAAGGGTTCCAGTTCGTACCACGCTTAAACTGCAACGATTAAAATAATTAAATGATTGTATTAAATCATTAAATTTTACAAATAGATAACATAATGATACAATACAGTCAACAGAAAAGCAAGTGTGGCCGCCAGACAGGAGCGGCAAGTGTTATTGCTCACGCGTTGTGCAAACCGGCAAGTAACATTGTCTGTGCAGGGCGTGGACAGGAAGCGTGATGAATACAAAGGATGCGGAGGTACAATTCATATGGAAAAGACAAATGAGAAGTATGGCGCGTATATTCAGATTTTAAGGGAAGAACTGATCCCGGCTATGGGGTGTACAGAGCCGATCGCGGTAGCTTATGCGGCAGCTGTTGCCAGACAGACTTTAGGAGAACTGCCGGACAAGGTGATCGTGGGAGCCAGCGGAAGTATCATCAAGAATGTAAAATCTGTTATTGTACCGAATACGGATAACATGAAGGGACTGAATACAGCAGCCGCAGCAGGAATCGTGGCCGGTAAGCCGGAGAAAGAGCTGGAGGTGATTGCTGAGGTGACACCGGAGCAGACAGAAGAGATCAAAGAATTTCTCAAGACCGCAGAGATTACAGTAGAGCATGTGGAGAATGGCAATACCTTTGATATTGTTATTAGCGTATTTAAGGGTGAAAAGAGCGCAAAAGTGCGGATCGCTAATTACCACACCAACATTGTGTATATTGAGAAGAATGGTGAAGTGCTGAAAAATATTCCGGTTCGCGGCGAGGCGGAAGACGGTCTGACAGACCGGAACCTTCTGAACATGAAGGACATCTGGGATTTTGCCAATACTGTAGACATCGAGGATGTGCGCCCGATCTTAGAGCCGCAGATCCGCTACAATATGGCGATCGCCGAGGAAGGCATCCGGGGCAATTATGGAGCGAATATCGGAAGCGTCCTTCTGGATATGGAAGGAGATAATTTAAGAGTAAAGGCAAAAGCCATGGCTGCAGCAGGCTCTGACGCCCGTATGAATGGCTGTGAGCAGCCGGTTGTCATTAACTCCGGAAGCGGCAACCAGGGAATCACCTCTTCCGTTCCGGTCATTGTCTATGCGAGAGCTATGGAGGTGGGAGAGGAGAAAATGCTGCGTGCGCTGACTCTTTCCAACTTGACCACTATTCATGAAAAAACACCGATCGGACGTCTGTCCGCATATTGCGGCGCAGTCAGCGCAGGAGCAGGTGCAGGAGCAGGTATTGCGTATTTGTGCGGAGGGGATTATGATGTGATCGCACATACGGTTGTCAATGCACTTGCGATCGTATCCGGTATTGTATGTGACGGAGCCAAGGCTTCCTGTGCGGCAAAGATCGCCACAGCAGTAGAAGCAGGCATTTTTGGCTATAATATGTATATCCGCGGTCAGGAATTCTACGGAGGGGATGGAATTGTGGCGAAGGGTATCGAGACATCGTTAAAGAACGTTGGGCGTTTAGGAAAGGAGGGTATGAAGGAAACCAACGAGGAAATTATAAAAATTATGATAGAGGGGTAAAAACTATATGAAAAAACTTACGGGGAGTTTACCGTTTCGATTGTTGCTTGGAGTTGTGATCGGCATTCTGGTGGGGCAGTTTGCCGGTGAAGGACTGATGAATATTGTGGTGACTTTAAAGTACATCATGAATCAGATCATCAGCTTCTGTGTGCCGTTGATCGTTATTGGATTTATCGCGCCGTCCATTACAAAACTGGGAAATAACGCATCCAAGATGCTTGGGGTTGCAGTTGTGATCGCATATGTTTCTTCTGTTGGTGCAGCGCTGTTTTCCATGGCAGCCGGTTATCTGCTGATTCCACATCTGTCCATTGTATCTGAGGTGGATGGATTAAAGGAACTGCCAGGCGTAGTGTTCCAGTTAGATATTCCGCAGATCATGCCGGTTATGAGTGCACTGGTATTTTCACTGTTTATTGGTCTGGCTGCAACCTGGACCAAGGCAACAGTCATTACCAATGTGTTAGATGAGTTTCAGAAGATCGTGCTGGAGATCGTTACCCGTGTGGTGATCCCGATTCTGCCGGTATTTATCGCATTTACGTTCTGTGCGCTTTCTTATGAGGGAACCATTACCAAGCAGCTTCCGGTATTCTTAAAAGTGGTGATCATCGTTATGATCGGCCATTTCATCTGGATGGCTCTGTTATATGGTATTGGCGGCGCTTACGCCGGAAAGAATCCGATGAATGTGGTGAAAAATTACGGTCCTGCTTACATTACTGCAGTAGGAACGATGTCTTCCGCAGCGACTCTGGCAGTTGCCCTGCGTTGTGCCCAGAAATCTGAGCCTACGTTGCGAGATGACATGGTAGATTTTGGTATTCCGTTATTTGCCAACATTCATCTGTGCGGATCTGTTCTGACAGAGGTATTCTTCGTTATGACTGTTTCCAAGGTACTTTACGGACAGCTTCCAACGGTTGGAACTATGGTGTTGTTCTGTCTGCTTCTGGGAGTTTTCGCTATCGGTGCTCCTGGAGTTCCAGGCGGTACAGTTATGGCATCCTTAGGCCTGATCACTGGAATCGTGGGCTTCGGTGAGACAGGTACAGCTTTGATGCTGACGATCTTCGCCCTGCAGGACAGCTTTGGAACTGCATGTAACGTAACCGGAGACGGTGCGCTGACCATGATTCTGACCGGTTACGCAGAAAAACATGGAATCAAGCCTCAGAAGATTGAGTCAGGAATTTTATGATACCAGGGTCAAAAGGTCAGAAGTTCGACGCAAGCTTGCTTGCAGGAGAATTTTTGACCTTGGGACCCGCCAACATCGAATACAAAAAGCATCGGTCACATTTTGATATGTGATCGATGCTTTTTGGCTTCATAGGAAATGTTCAGGTAACGAATATTGGTGCAGCGGACTGATGGTCAAATGACCTGGTGTTCCATCCATTTTCCATTGATGAAACGGATGGTGAATAGTAAGCTGCGGAAGAACCAGTCCACGAACATACCGCACCAGACGCCTAACAGTCCCATGTGAAGACTGTTAACAAAGTAATAGCATAAAAAGATACGGAAGGTCCACATGCTGAACATACTGACCGTCATGGTGTACTTGGAATCGCCGCCGGAACGGAGAATGTTGGGCATCATGAAGCTGGATGGCCATAGGAATAAATCTACGGTACAGTAGGTCCGGATCACAGTGACTGCAATGACCTGTGCTTCTGCGGAGATGTTGAAGATCTTGACTACGTAAGGAGCGGTCAGGATCAGGATCGGGCTGGTAAGCCATGCGGCAACATAGGCCAGTGCGATCAGCTTGCGGGCATATTGATTGGCCTGCTTCTTCTCGTTGGCGCCCAGGCAATGACCGATGATCGGGATCGTTGCCAGGCTGATGGCATTGCCTGGAATGTTGATCATGGAACTTAAGGTGTTGCAGACAGCCGAAGCAGCGATGGAGGCAGTTCCAAGAGTACTGATCAGATGGCTGACTAACAGTTTGCCGATCTGGAACATGCCGTTTTCAATGCCGGCCGGGATTCCGATGGCCAGAATCCGGTGGGCGATGGAAAGATTGGGCTTTAAGTCTGCCAGAGAAGCAATCCGTAATGGATTGTCACGGCGCTGCAGCTGGGCAGTGACCCAGATGGCTGCCAGAATCCGTCCGATCAAGGTAGCGATCGCGGCGCCCAGGACTTCCAGGTGAAAAACGTAGATCAGAACTGCGTTACCGGCGATGTTGACCACATTCATGACCAGACTGGCTTTCATGCTGATCTTACTGTCTCCCTTAGCGCGGAAAAGTGCGGCACCGGCATTATAAAGACCGATAAAGGGATAAGAAACGGCGCTGATGTAAAAATAAATCTCCGCATAGCGCATAACGTGAGCTTCAATAGAGCCAAACACGGTCCGTAAGATCAGGCGGCATAAGAGAATACAGAGCAGTCCGAAGGAAACCGTCAACATGATGAGAACGGAAAACAGCTGGGCTGCGCTTAGCTGGGCATTTTTCTCATCCTTCCGTCCAAGATACTGGCTGGCGACCACAGCACCGCCGGTAGCCAGAGCAGATAATATCTGGATGATCAGGACATTTAGGCTGTCTACCAGACTGACGCTGGACACAGCCGCTTCCCCCACTCCCGATACCATAACGGTATCGGCAAGTCCCATGGAAACACTTAAAAACTGTTCCAGGAGCAGGGGAAGAAGCAGTGCTTTTAGCTGGGCGTTGGTGAACATGGGAGGCGAAGCAGTGGAGCTGTCTTTTTGGGAAGTTGAATAAATCATATGATGTAAGCCCTTTCATAATGAATGATACTTACTAATTTATCCCTTAATGCCTGAACTGGCAATACCTTCTGTAAAATATTTTTGCTGTATGGGAGATAAAATAGTGTTAATTTGTGCTTTTCTTTTTATAAAATGCTTTTCGATATTCGGTAGGAGTCATATTTTCTAATTGTTTAAACACTTTAAAAAAATATTTTTCGTCAGCATAGCCGCAGAGAAAGGTCTAGAAGCTGGGAAAAGAGGAGCAGTACACGGTTAATGTGTTTTAATTTGGATACCTTATTATGCATGGGCAAATCGCCATAAAGGAGAAATGACGGTCTGGATTAGGCAAAGCAGATAACCTCCCAATATCACAAAAATACCGCTTCACCATCAAAACGGATGGTTTGAAGCGGTATTTTTAGATGTGTATCACTCGTTATAATTGATGTATGGAGAATTACTCTGCCTCTGCGATCTTCCGAGCCACATACACACCGCTTGCGGATGCATGGGACAGGGAGTGGGTCACGCCACTGCCGTCGCCAATGATGTAAAGACCTTTGTAGCGGGTCTCCAGATTCTCATCGATGTCAACTTCCATGTTGTAGAATTTGACCTCAACGCCATAAAGCAGGGTGTCGTCATTGGCAGTACCAGGAGCGATCTTATCCAGGGCATAGATCATCTCGATGATGCCGTCTAAGATACGTTTTGGAAGAACCAGGCTTAAGTCGCCAGGAGTTGCTGCCAGAGTTGGTGTTACAGTGCTCTCTTCGATACGGTTGACCGTACTGCGGCGTCCACGGATCAGGTCGCCAAAACGCTGTACGATGACACCGCCGCCCAACATATTGGAAAGACGGGCAATGCTCTCGCCGTAGCCGTTGCTGTCCTTAAATGGCTCGGAGAAATGTTTTGCGACCAGAAGAGCAAAGTTAGTGTTCTCTGTCTGTTTCTTCGGATCCTCGTAGCTGTGGCCGTTTACGGTCACGATACCGTTGGTGTTCTCGTTTACCACGATACCGTTCGGGTTCATACAGAAGGTACGGACATTATCCTCAAATTTCTCTGTGCGGTATACGATCTTGCTCTCGTATAACTCATCGGTTAAATGGGAGAAGATCACAGCAGGAATCTCCACACGGACGCCGATGTCTACACGGTTGGACTTGGTTGGGATGTCCAGTTCATTACAGATGGTTTCCATCCATTTGCTTCCGCTGCGGCCGACAGATACGATACACTGTTTGCAGTCTGCGTACTGGTCATTGCCATATAATACACGATAGCCATCGTCCAGAACTTCAATGTGGGTTACCGGAGTGTGGAAGAAGAAGTGAACCTTCTCTTTCATCTCATTATAAAGGTTTTCCAGAACCACGTAGTTAATGTCAGTTCCTAAATGACGTACAGAAGCATCCAGAAGTTTTAATTTATTCTGCATGCACAATTTTTTGAATTTGGTGCCTGCGGTAGAGAACATACGGGTCTCCTCACCGCCATGGGTCACGTTGATGTGATCCACATATTTCATTAAATCGATGGCTTCTTTTTTGCCGATATATTCGTATAAAGTTCCGCCAAAGTCATTGGTGATGTTGTATTTTCCGTCAGAGAATGCACCTGCACCGCCGAAACCGTTCATAATTGCACAGGTCGGACATTTGATACAGGATTTAACTTTCACGCCATCGATCGGGCAGTGGCGTTTTTCCAGAGAGTAACCGCTCTCAAACACTGCTACCTTTAATTCCGGCTTTTTCTGCATCAGCTCATATGCGGAGAAAATACCGCCAGGGCCAGCGCCGATAATGATGACGTCAAACTGGTTATTAGAATTCATGTAGAAGCTCCCTCCATGTCTACCAAAGGCTTGGTAAATGAAATTTGTTATCATTGCCAACACATGATTCTATCATAAATAGTAAGAGGTTTCAAGGAAAAAGTTGAGCCTTTGCAAGAAAAGTATGA
>CAKRWX010000101.1 GCA_934418055.1 uncultured Lachnospiraceae bacterium | reverse complement strand
CGCTTTTTACTGAAAAACTTTTGTTAGCCTCATTCTAACACAAAAGCGGCCGGTAGAAAACTGGCCGCTTTGATTTTTCATTTAGTGTTTTATCTTCTTCGCATAACGCCGTTTCACCGGCTCCACTCTCCGCACTGCCAGCCACACCAGCACCAGCGCCAATGCAATCTGCACCACAGTTCCAAAGAACATCCAATGCTCGCTGACGAAACTGACCGGCCCCTGTTCCAGCCAGGGGAAGAAATCGGCGATCTCGTTGCCAGTGCCGATCTGGCTGCTTAAGGCGCTGCGAAAAGTGGCACCAGGATTGAAAAGCATCAGGTAGAAGAAGCCATTGCTGCCGCTTAACCCGCTGCCGCGGCTTAACACACCAGATAACTCGTAGGCCGCCACAGTTCCAAGAGATAACAGGGCGGTGATGCAGTAACTGGCTACGGTGGCGATGGTGGATTTGCGGAAATATGCAGAGCAGAATACGCCAATACTTCCAGTGAGAAATGCCGTGGTCACGTAGCATAAGAGCAGACGAGCCACATCCAGGATCGTGATACCGCCATAGATGAATACCAGCGCTAAAATCGGGAAACTGGATACGATCAGAAGCAGGATCGTGGATAAATTGGCCACTAATTTGCCGATTACCACATCTCTAGCTGTCATCTGGGTGGTCAAAAGCAGGTTCAGGGTTCTTCGCTCCCGCTCGCCACTGATGCTTCCAGCAGTCATGGCCGGAACCAGGAACAATAACATGACAAACTCCACCGACGTGGCAAACACATACAGGCTTAAAAAGCTGGAATACTGGATCTCCGCAGTCTGGCGCACCTGGGCGATCATGGAATACATATCCAGAAGAGCCACCAGCGCCAGAATACTGTTAAAAATCAGGATCACCAGAGGCAGTTTCAGGGATCGGGAGCCGACCACGGTCTCCTGCCTATAAACCGGATTCATCTTCATGGATCAGCACCATCCTTTCTTCCTCGTGTCCTGTGATCTGCATAAAGACACTCTCTAAGCTGCCGCGCTCTCTGGCAAAACCGTAAACCATGACTTCCGCATCCACCAGCTGCTGTAACAACATAATTTCATCCTGGCGGTTGCCGGTAAATCCCACTACCATATCTTCCTGGCGGATGGTGATGGTCTCCACGCATGGATGGCTTCTTAAGATCTTCAGGGCTGTGGTCTGATCGCCACTGACAGAGATCACCAGCTGTCTGCTGACATTGATCTGATTTAAAATATCATCAATAGCCACCTCCAACACCACTTTGCCCTCATCAATGATTCCAATATCCGTACATACCTCCGACAGCTCCGATAAAATATGGGAGCTGATAAAGACGGTCTTTTTCTGGTCCTTTAAGTCCTTCAAAATTTCTTTAAATTCCACTCTCGTCCTCGGATCCAGTCCCGCTGTGGGCTCATCCATGATCAAAATGGATGGATTGTGTACCAATGCCCTTGCCAGGCACAGCCGCTGCTTCATGCCTTTGGAGAGACTGTCCACGTAGAAATCGGATTTGCCCTCCAGTCCCACCTGGTCTAAGAGAGTCATGCTCCGTTTTCTGGCAGTGAGACCGACGATCCCGTAGCAGGAAGCGAAAAATTCCATGTACTCCAGAACCTTCAGATTATCATACACTCCGAAATCATCGGGCATATACCCGATCTGACTCAATGCCTTTTTCGGCTCCTTTTCCATATCGATCCCATTGATCCGGATGGTGCCGCCGTCCATAGGCAGAAGTCCCATCATACACCGGATGGTGGTAGTCTTTCCTGCACCGTTTGGGCCTACGAACCCATACATGGCCCCGTCTTTTACGTGCATGGACACCTCATCCAGGGCAACGGACTGTCCAAATTTCTTCTTTAAACCATCAATCTCGATCATCGATTGTCCTCCCCATGACGTTCAGCACTGGAAGCAGAACGTCCCAGTTGTACTCGGAATTATTTTCGTAAACATATTTCACGGTGATCGTATTGCCCGGAGACAGATACGGTGCCAGATCCTCTGAATCAAAGTCACGTTTCGCCGGATCCTGCTTATCAAAACCGCCGGTGCTGTGATTGTAGAAATAAATATTTCCACTGAATTTCAGAAGGGTACCATTTCCATTCTGTAAAAACTCATCGGACACGAAATCCATGGTCAGACGCTGAATCCAGATGTCACTTCCTAAGGAATACTCCAGAGTCACCGGATCCATGCCAAATAACGCATTGGAATTCTCATCGTAATTGCCGCTGATGACCTTTGGCTGCCGCTGATCCGCCTGGCGGTACAGGATTTCGTCCTCGCTGGAATACACATCCACATTGGAAGAAGCCACTGTCCGGCCCTCCATATCACCAGCCTGGATCAGACTGCTGTGGCTTCCAGAATTTTCCTTGATTCCAACCACCCGCGCACCGGATAAATAGGACGGCATGTAGTAATCTAAATAGAAGGAAAGCAGGTTAGTCTTCTCCACCGCCTCCACGTAAGCGTCATTTTCAATATCCGCCTGGGCAAATGCACTCTGACCGGACAAATAAGCTGCCACATCGTAGGAATGATTTCTCGGATACTCCAGAACCGGATAATCGCTGACTTCCACCGTCTGTCCAGGCTCTACGTCTCCAAGATAGATCAGCTTATCGTTAAAAAATACCGTACAGTTTTCCATTTTCTCCTGGAACTGGCTGGTGATCTCTCCGCTGATCTTACCGTGGTCGATCTCCAAAGAGCCATAAAAACCGATCTGGTCTTCATTTTTCACCGTCTTATTCATCTGGAAATACCGTGGCTCAAAGGCCGGCACATCCCGCACAGTCACTTTGGTGGCATCCGCCAGATGGGAAATGTCCACCTTGTACATCTCATCTCCAGTAAAACGCACCTGGCCGTCATTTCCATAATAATAAGCGCTGGTCACCGGCTTCACGGTGTAGCCGTCCTGTAGCTCCACCTCATAAGGTCGGCTGTAAGGGGCGCGCATATTCATGTATACATTCTCGCTGACCGAATCCCAGGAAACCTCCTGAAACTGGGCGTAAGTATAAAACACGTCACGGAACCGGGTCCGGCTTCCCATAAGGTAAATAATCACCGTAAATACCAGGGACAGAATCACCACGGAAGAGCGGTACAGATGGCTCAGATCCCGCTGACGCAGGAAAATGTATAAGCCGATGCCTGCTAAAATGATGTAAATGATGATCTCCATGGCGTAAAGGGGCATATTGGGAAGACGCTTTACATTGCCGGTGTTGATCACGTTCCGAACTGACCAGTACTGACCAGAATCGCCGCTGTATACCTCTTCTGCCAGGCGGTTTAACCGGGTCTCACCGACGATCTGGGTCAGTGCATGATCCATAAAGGACGGATTCTGGATACAGAAACTCTCAATATCCGTCAGATCATAAGCTGCCACCGCGATAATTCCCTGAGAATACGGCACAGTCGCTAACAGTGTCCGGCTCTCGTCCGACTGGATCACCGTTCCGCCGGATAAGAGAAATTCCACACACGGAATCTCTAAGTCCGCGCCAGACGGTCCCTCCTGGGCATACTCTGCGCCCATGGAAATCTGCTCCACCTGCGGCGTATCATAGGACTGCTCCAGAAGTTCTGGTGCAAACCGGCCCAAAGTATCGTCCGCCCGCATACCCGTTCCCAGAATCATAATGCCGCCGTTCCGCACCCATTCGATCAAGGTACGGCTCTGCCCCTCCGACAGATCACGAATCCGGTAATTGCTGATGATCAGCACATCCACCATGTCCAGTCCCATAGGATTATCTGGGAAATCCTCTGTGGTAAATGTCATGGTTCGGGTCATCATCATGCTGTAATCCACGCCAATTCCGTCCCAGCAGGACAGTTTCTCCGGCGTGTCGCTTAAGATTCCCACAAATAATTCCGGTGTGTCCGTGCCGAACTCCAGTTTGATCCGTTTGTGAGCCAGCTGATTGCCATGATCATCCACATAAGACACGAAAATCTGGTCGGAACGGTTGCCTACTGGCAGAAACAACTGGGTTTCCACCGATTGTCCAGCCGGAATATCCACCGGATAATCATGCTGGTAAATGTCATTGTTGGACTCTAAGGTTTTGATCTGAATCTCTCCTGTGCGATCCGCCACCTGTTCATTGGTCAGCGTCACCTGCACAGGAAGGTATCTTCCACCCTTCACGTGTCCGTCATAGCCGCACACCACATCCATGCCAATGGTATTTTCCGTGTAAGAGGTCTCCCCTGAGGCTGATGAGGCGTAAGCAGTTCCAAGCCAGACGCACAACATAACAGAAAGGGCCAGCAGTAACTTTCCCGGCCCTGTAAATATATTCTTATATTGCTTCATGATGGTCCTCCAGACTTCCGAAGTTTTCCCGGTTGATGTCAAAATCCACCTTTAATTTTACCGTAAATACGGTACCGTTCAAGTCGCTGGTAACGCCAATGGTTCCGCCGTGCATATCCACGATATTTTTCGCAATGGCAAGACCAAGGCCGGTTCCTCCGGTGTTAGTGGAACGGGACTGTTCCACCCGGTAAAACTTCTCAAACAGCAGCGGAAGTTCATCTTTCGGGATCACGTAACCGAAATTAGTGACAGAAACAGTCACAATGGTATCGGTAGCATCCACTTTCACGATGACTTTCTTGCCCTCGGCCCCGTACTTGATGGCGTTGTTGATCAGATTGTCAAACAGACGGGCTAAGAGATTGCCATCCGCCGTGATCACCTTGGCGGTCACATTGCTCTGCAGCTCGTAAGCCAGGTTTTTCTCCATGAAATTGGGGTAAAACTCCTCCAACATCTGGCTTAACAGCTTGACGATATCTACCTTAGAAACTTTCATGGAAATCTTGCCGTAATTCAGCTTGGTAAAGCCGAACAGATCCTCGATCAGCTTCTGGAGGCGCTTGGACTTCTTATAGGTAATGTCCAGATATTTCTTCTGCATCTCTTCATTTAACTTCACCGGGCCGGACAACAGCTCTAAATATCCGATGATGGAAGTCAGCGGGGTGCGCAGATCGTGAGCGACATTGGTGATCAGCTCATTTTTCGTCCGCTCGGATTCCCGCTCTTTGTCCATCAGCTGACGCAGTTCTTCCACCATGTTGTTTAAATTCTCTGCCATGTCGGCAAATTCATCATCACCCTCCACATCCAGAGTGATGTTCAAATCACCTTCCGCAATCTCATGCATGGCGGCAGAGATCCGGGATATGTAGCGCATGGACCGGGTCTGAAGCAGCAGAAAACTGACGGAAAAAACGCCGATTCCCAAAAGCACGTACAGCAACACAATCATGGTTCCAGGCCGGTAAAATAAGCGGACCAGACTGTTTTCCATGCCCCGCTCTGCGGCGTACTGCCCGATCATGGATAAATTGGTCACCAGAAATACCATCACCATGCAGGCAACCACCGTGCTGTATATGATATTGACCACGACCTTGGTATGGTAGCGGCGGCTTAAATTATTTTTCAATCTTGTATCCTACTCCCCATACAGTGGTAATGATCTTATTTTCTCTGGTGTCTTCTTTCATCTTGCCACGAAGGCGGCGGATATGTACCATAACGGTGTTGTTGGCCTCATACACCTTCTCGTTCCAGACCTTCTCGAAGATCTCGTCGGTGCTGAACACCTTGCCTGGGTTGGAAGCCAGCAGGTATAAAATATCGAACTCGATAGGAGTCAGCTTGATCTCCTCATCGTAAACCGTTACTTTGTGATTGTCCTTGTTGATCACCAGACCCTTGATGGCGATCTCGTTCTTGGCTGCATCACCCCGGCTGCCGCTGTTCGGGTTTAACTGGGTGTAGCGGCGAAGCTGGGATTTGACTCTGGCGGTCAGCTCCAGTGGGTTAAATGGCTTCACCACATAGTCGTCAGCTCCCGTTCCAAGACCTAAGATCTTGTCTAAATCCGTAGACTTGGCGCTTAACATGATAATCGGAATGTTGTTGGTCTCCCGGATCTTCCTGCACATCTCCAGACCGTCCATCCCCGGCATCATGATATCCAGAAGCACCAGGTGGATCTCCTCCTTATCCAGGATCTCTAAGCCCTCCTGAGCGTTATTGGCTTTAAATACTTTATATCCATCACTGACTAAATAAATTTCAACCAGGTCTGCGATCTCCTTCTCGTCATCCACTACCAGAATGCTGATCTGTCCCATCTTTTAGTCCTCCTTATGTATGTTCATTTTTCTTTTTATAGTATACCATACACCCTGGTGGTTTGCCTTACTTTTTACTTACAAAAAATGTATTTATTTCCTGTGGAAACACGGATTTTCTTTGCTTTTTCCTTTTCTTGTTTCTACCACCTCACCGAATCATCAATCGCCCGTCTTTGCTCTTCTTTGGATAGCCGCAGGTAGATCATGGTGGTGTTGACGCCGGAGTGACCCATGAGATCGGCCAGGAGGGCGATGTCTTTATTTTCCTGGAGGAAATTGATGGCAAAGCGGTGGCGGAAGGAATGAGGGTGCATGACTTCTCTGGGGATGTCGTATTTGTCAGCAAAGCGACGGAGCTGTTCGGAAACGCCGCGGCTGGACATGATTCCTCCTTCGCCTTTGCCGCCAAATAAGTAGTCATTTTCTGCCTTTCGGATGGCGGTTTTCATGTTACTGATACGCATGGTCATTTCTCCTTTTTTGTATTAGAATACCATGAGAAAATAAAAAAGAGCCCTGTCCAGCGATCATACCAGACAAGACTCTCTTCTCCCACATTCAAAGTAGATTTCTTATTCAACTATCACGATACCAATTTCACACTCTAGTGTTCCGCACTCTCCGCCGGAATAAACACCCGCAGATTCGCCGGATCGACCTCCTCGGAAGCCGCTTTCACTGCCTCCACCGCTTCTTTACAGAAGGTATCCTGGGCACCGATGGCGGCTTTGCCACGACGGTCAATTTTACTATAAGTACCGTCCGGGCCCAGCACATGGGCTTTTAAGTTATCGCTTAACTGCACATTTAAGATATGCATGGCCTTTTCCTTCAGCTTCTCATTCAGGATCGGGAACATGATCTCCACACGGCGGTCCAAGTTTCTCGGCATCCAGTCGGCACTTCCCATGTAGATCTCCGGTGCTCCGTCATTTTCAAAATAGAAGATCCGGCTGTGCTCCAGGAAATTGCCTACAATGGAGCGGACGGAAATATTTTCACTTAAATTCGGCACGCCTGCCCGCAGACAGCAGATGCCGCGAATGATCAGGTCGATCTTCACTCCCGCGCAGGAAGCCTCATATAACGCTGCGATGATCTCCTTATCGCACAGGGAATTGACCTTGGCAATAATCCGGGCCGGACGGCCTTCTCTTGCATAATTGGTCTCCCGCTGGATCATCCGCATGAACCGCTTCCGCAGCCAGATAGGCGCTACCACCAGCTGGTTCCATTTCAGCGGCTCGGAATAGCCGGATAACATATTAAATACGGCGGTTGCGTCCTCTCCGATCTGCGGATTGCAGGTCAGAAGGCCACAGTCTGTATACAATTTTGCTGTGGAATCGTTGTAGTTTCCAGTTCCCAGATGAACGTAACGGCGAATACCGTCCTCTTCCCGGCGCACCACCAGAGTAATCTTGGAATGGGTCTTTAAGCCCACCAGACCATAGATTACGTGGCATCCGGCTTTCTCTAACATCTTCGCCCAGTTGATGTTATTTTCCTCATCAAAACGAGCCTTTAACTCCACCAGAACCGACACCTGTTTACCATTGTCCGCCGCCTCAGCCAAAGCCGCAATGATCGGAGAATTGCCT
>CAKRWX010000100.1 GCA_934418055.1 uncultured Lachnospiraceae bacterium | reverse complement strand
GCTGTATTCCGCTTAAGAAGGACGGAAGCTTCGATGATATCGTATTCTATGGCATTCCATATTCTGGAAAGGCATTGATGGATTTTGTGGATCAGATGGTGCAGAGCGCATATTTCCTGCCAGAGTCCAACCCGGATAAGGAAGTGGCCAGCGATTTCATGTGGTATCTGTGGTGCGGTGCCAAATCTCCGCTGTTTGGCAAGGAGAAGATGACCACCTTTGAACACTATTTTATCGAAGATAAGGCAACCCATAAGGAAGCCATGAATCCATACTATCAGCTCAGTGAGAAAGAGGAATGCTGCCGCAAGATTTTAAAGGAATTCGGTTTATCTCCGGAAAATGGCCATATCATCAACGGCCACGTTCCGGTAAAATTAAAGGACGGCGAGACTCCGGTAAAAGCAGGAGGCAAGTTATTTGTCATTGACGGCGGACTGTCCAAGGCTTATCAGAGCAAGACTGGTATCGCCGGATATACCCTGATCTTCAATTCCCACCATCTGGCACTGGCGGAGCATATGCCATTCTGTCCAGGCAAGAAGAATACGCCGAAGGTAACCATCGTGGAGAAGACCAAGAAGCGTATCATGGTAGGCGATACCGATCTGGGAAAAGAGCTGGCGGCGCGGATCGAGGATCTGAAAGAGTTGGTGGCGGCTTACCGGGATGGTATCTTGAAGGAAAAACTAGTATAGATTTCCAGTGGGCTCTTCGGGCATTAGATTATGGAATCTTTAGAATTATTTAATAAGCCTTTCCTTTACCTGATGGGAAAAACATGGTATATTTATAAAAGTTTAAGAAAACAATGCAAAAGGGCGTGGAATTCCGTCCCTATGCCAGTAAAATGGATTTTTTAGAAATATATTAGACAGACCATAAGGAGAATTCATGAGAAAAGACGAATTTCTTCAGACCCTGCGCCGGGCATTGAATGGCAATGTACCGCCCCGCGTAGTAGAAGAGAATATACGCTATTATGATGGATATATCAGCGATGAAGTGAGAAAGGGCAGAAGCGAGGAAGAGGTGATCGATGAGATCGGTGATCCAAGACTGATTGCCCGGACCATTGAGGACACCACCGACGGAGCCGGAGAGGGTGAGTTTGTGGATGCGGACAGTTCCTATGACCAGTCTTCCAGCCGGACCGAGCGTGGATATGGTACTTACGACAGCGACCGGACTGGTTCCACCCAGAGACATTCCGTTCATTACATTGATTTAAGCAAATGGTACTGGAGAGTCCTGGCGGCGGTGATTGTATTTGCGGTGATCTATTTGGTGTTTATGGTGATCGGCGGAGTGTTGACTTTGATCGCGCCATTCATTGGACCGCTGTTCTTAATCTGGCTGGTTGTAACACTTTTCCGGAATTTTAAGCAACGATAGCGAAAAAATTAATAAAATATTAAAAATACACAAAAAATAAGGAAACCCTGAGACGGATTTGTAATAAATGATCAGTCTCAGGGCTTTTTTTGCTTGACAGGGTAATAAAAAAGCAATATAATGTTACCTGTGCTTAACAATTCTGTAACAAATGAAACGGAACTGTTAAGATACAAAACGGTTGCAAAGAAGGAAAGAGAGGATCATATGAAGAAAAACCAGTTTCGTCAGGGTATCTGTTTCGCACTGCTTTGTGGATGTATGATGTTTGCGGGAGCCGGAGAGGCGAGAGCAGACTATGAAGATCTGACTGGCCCAGAGATGGAGACCGGAGCTTATGTAGCTTCTGTTGGAGAGGGCGGTTCTTCTATTTATGCGTCTACCGATTCTGAGGAAGTATTAGCAGAGGCAGAAGGTGGACAGTACTACCAGATCACAGGTGATCAGGGTGATGGATGGCTGGAACTTCAGGTGGGTGAGACAAAGGCATATATTTCAACCAAAGATGTTGCGGTTGTAACCAAATCTACGATGGAAAGCGATGGAAAAGCAGTAGAGACAGAGCTGATGACCAAAGAGAAGAAAGCAGAGGCAGTCAGAGAGAATCTGGTAGCGTTTGCCCTTCAGTTTATCGGCTGTAAGTATAAAGATGCAGGCAGCGATCCACACACTGGTGTTGATTGCTCCGGATTTACCCGTTATGTCATGAAATACGGCGCAGGCGTCAGCATTGCCCGCAGTTCTGTGGCACAGTCAGGGGAAGGAAAAGAAGTCAGCGCAGATCAGATGCGCCCAGGCGACCTGGTATTCTATTCCAAGAACGGAAGTAATATCAACCATGTGGCAATGTACATCGGTGACGGCATGGTGGTACATGCTTCCACGTATAAGACTGGTGTAAAGACTTCTCCATGGAACTACCGGACTCCGGTAAAAATCGTGAATGTTTTAGGTGATTAAGGATTTAGGATAAAGGAATACCAGCAGAACCTGTCACTGGCAGGTTCTGCTGGATGCATGGCAACATAGAAAAAGCCTGGCAGGGGAGCTGCCAGGCTTTTTCGCTTGAGGGGAGTATCAATCTTGTGTA
Organism: uncultured Lachnospiraceae bacterium; assembly: GCA_934418055.1. Lineage (GTDB taxonomy): Bacteria > Bacillota > Clostridia > Lachnospirales > Lachnospiraceae > UBA3402. The sequence continues at coordinate 5,403 of CAKRWX010000100.1, read as the reverse complement.
AGGATTTGTTGGGCTTAAGGGAGGCCCATACTCCAAACCCATTATAATATATTTCGGTGAAAAAATCAAATAGAAGTATAAAGAAGCTGAAAAAAGCCATAATAGCTTTGTACCTAAAAAAATTACATTTTCAGGAGGTAACGCTATTATGGCAAAGAATTACAGTAATGATATGGATGAGACCAGAAATTCCAAAAACAAATGTGACAACAAGAGCCAGAACCGCAGTCAGAACAGCTCCCAGAATAAGAGCCAGAATAACTATCAGAACAAGACAGACAACAAGAGTGAGAACAGCAGCCAGAACAACAATTACTAATTGTGTGGCGGGCCCGTTTCCTGTGATGGACAGGAAGCGGGCTTTTTACATATGGTATAGTAAGACAAGAAGGACAGGGGATGGCGGTATGTGTCAGACTGTAAGTATGCGTCAGGTGGAATGGTGGATTCAGAGGAACATGCCCATGTATCTGATCGACGTCAGGGACCGGGAAAGCTATGAAGAAGGGCATCTGCAGGGGGCGGTATCGGTGCCACTGGAGGAATTGGAAGCACAGATGGGAACATTTCCCAGAGACCGGATGATTGTCTGTTATTGCCAGAGGGGAAGCAGCAGTCTTATGGCATGCAGAACGCTGTCGGAAGCGGGCTTTCGGGCGGTGAACGCGGCAGGTGGACTAATGGCTTACCGGGGAAATCATCTGGTTTCTCATTGACAGATACAGGCTGATAGCCTTAGAATATAAGGGATAAAATAGAATTCGTATGCCCAGGAGGAATCCAATTATGAAATATATGTTTGCGTCAGATATCCATGGCTCTGCTTACTACTGCAAAAAGACGCTGGAGGTGTTCGAGGCCTCCGGTGCCAAACGCCTGATCTTACTGGGAGATCTTCTGTATCACGGACCGAGAAATGATCTTCCGAAGGATTACGCGCCAAAGCAGGTGATCGCCATGTTAAATGAATACAAAGACCGGATCTACGCAGTCAGAGGAAACTGTGACGCGGAAGTAGACCAGATGGTGCTGGAATTCCCGATCATGGCAGATTATGCCCTGTTAGAGTTAAACGGCAAGACATTTTATGCCACCCACGGACATATCCATAATGCAGATGCCCTTCCGCCCATGCAGGCTGGAGACATTCTGATCCACGGCCACACCCATCTTTTGAAGGCAGAGCCGATGGGGGATAAATTCCTGTTAAATCCAGGTTCTACTTCCTTAGCAAAGGGCGGCAATCCAAACACCTATGGAATGCTGGATGGCAATGTATTTACCATCTATGATTTTGATGGCAATGTAATCAAAGAAATTACACTGTAAGGAGTTATTTGTGAAAAAATATTTTGAACTGATCGCTCCGTGTCATTTTGGCATGGAGGCGGTATTAAAAAAAGAGATTATTGACCTGGGATATGACATTTCCCTGGTGGAAGATGGCAGAGTGACGTTCCTTGGGGATGATGAGGCCATCTGCCGTGCCAATGTATTTTTGAGAACGGCAGAGCGTGTGCTGTTAAAAGTTGGCAGTTTCCGGGCGGAGACTTTTGAGGAGCTGTTCCAGGGAACCAAGGCCATTCCGTGGGAGGAGTACATTCCGCAGGACGGCAAGTTCTGGGTAGCTAAGGCTTCTTCCATTAAGAGCAAATTGTTCAGCCCTTCCGATATCCAGCGGATCATGAAAAAAGCCATGGTGGAGCGGATGAAGCCAGCTTACGGCATCAGCCAGTTCCCGGAGACCGGAAGCAGCTATCCGCTGAGGGTATTTTTATACAAAGACCAGGTGACGGTGGGAATCGATACTTCTGGTGATTCCCTTCATAAGAGAGGTTACCGTACGTTAACCAGCAAAGCGCCGATCACAGAGACTCTGGCGGCGGCGCTCATTATGCTGACTCCGTGGAAACCGGACCGGATCTTAGTGGATCCATTCTGCGGAAGCGGTACATTTCCAATTGAGGCGGCTATGATGGCGGCCAATATGGCACCGGGTATGAACCGTTCTTTCCTGTCCGAGGACTGGAAAAATTTAGTTCCGAGAAAATGCTGGTATGAGGCTATGGATGAGGCCAACGATCTGGTGAATCTGGACGTGAAAGTGGATATTCAGGGTTATGATATTGACGGAGATATCGTGAAGGCGGCCAGAGCCAATGCGGAATCCGCAGGCGTGGCGGATCTGATTCATTTTCAGCAGAGACCTTTAAGCGCTTTGAGCCATCCGAAGAAATATGGCTTCCTGATTACTAACCCGCCTTATGGCGAGCGAATTGAGGAGAAGGAGAACCTTCCGGCTCTTTATAAGGAGATTGGAGACCGTTTCCGGGCGCTGGATGACTGGTCCGCTTATATTATTACCGCATATGAGGACGCGGAGAAATACATAGGACGAAAAGCAGACAAGAACCGTAAGATCTACAACGGTATGATGAAAACTTATTTCTATCAGTTTATGGGACCGAAGCCGCCGGCCAGAAGGCGGGAACAGAATTGAAAAACCGTGTGATATTCGCAGGATTATTCCTTAGCCTGTGGATCGGAGCAGGAAATGCCAGGGCGGAAGTTCTGACGACTCCTGTGGCGGGACCTCTGATGTTAGAGGTGGATGGAGAAGTACAGAAGGTGGGATTTCCAGCCGGGGATGGCCGGGGATTATACTTTCAGGCGGACGATGTGAAAGAAATATTTGGAATTTCCGTGCTGGATTACCCGGATGGAACCGTGATTCTTCAGGGCGGCGATACGAAAGTGACGTTAATAGATGAAGTTGCAAGAAACAAAAGTGGACTGCTGATTCCGGTGAAAATCATAACGGACGTATTTGGATATGAGATGGACTGGAAGATGGGATCGAACCGGATCACATTTCAGTCCCCGTTTCCGGGGGTGAAGACCGCAGAGAGCCGCAGAAAACGGATGCTTCCATCGGAGTATGATTACCGGGAAGAAGGACGGGCACCGAAGGTGAAGAATCAGGGACAATATGGAACCTGCTGGTCATTTGCATCCCTGACGGCCCTGGAATCTGCCGGGCTTCCAAAGATTGACCAGGAATATTCGGTGGATCATATGTCCTTACAGAATAGTTTTGCCCTGGAACAGGAAGAAGGCGGGGAGTACACCATGTCTATGGCCTATCTTTTGGCGTGGCAGGGACCGGTTCTGGAAGAAGAAGATCCTTATGGGGATCAGTATTCGCCAGACGGACTAAAGCCTTCTCTTCATGTTCAGGAGATCCAGATGCCTCCGGACGATGACCGGACGGCCATCAAGGAATCCATTTTCCTGTATGGAGGCGTGCAGAGTTCTCTTTACATGTCCATGACGGATTCCAGCAGCCATTCTGTCTATTACAATGAAAATCAGTACGCTTATTGTTATGCGGGCGATGAAGTTCCCAACCATGATGTGGTGATCATTGGCTGGGATGACCATTATCCCAGAGAAAATTTCCAGATGGAGCTGGAAGGCGATGGCGCGTTTCTGTGCCAGAACAGCTGGGGCAGTGAATTTGGCGATGGAGGCCGTTTCTGGGTGTCTTATTATGACCAGTATATCGGAAAGACCAATCTGGTGTATACAGGGCTGGAAAAGCCAGAAGATTCGGAGAAAATCTATCAGAGCGACTTATGCGGCTGGGTAGGTCAGATGGGCTATGGGCGGGAGGACGCTTATGGAGCAAATGTCTATGAGGCAGGAGAGCAGGAGACGCTGCATGGAGCCGGATTTTACGCCACCGGAGAACACACTTCCTATGAGATTTATGTGGCCAGGGATCTGGAACACAACAAAGGATTTCAGAAGCGGCAGCTTGTGGCAAAAGGAGAGGCCCGTTACAGCGGTTATTATACGGTGAAATGGGACCAGGGGATTGATCTGGAGCCGGGAGAGCGATTTGCAGTCATTCTCTATGTGAAAACTCCAGGGGCCGTTCATCCATTGGCTATTGAATACCGGGCGGATGACGCCACCAGCATGGCGGATATTGACGATGGCGAAGGCTATATCAGCGCCGGAGGAGCCGTCTGGGAGCGTGCAGAAGAAAGTTATCAGTGCAATTTGTGCCTGAAGGCATATACAACAATCAGGAGATAATCAAATGGAACAGAAAATCGTATTTGCAACGGGAAATGAAGGAAAGATGCGGGAAGTGCGGCTGATCTTAAAAGATCTTGGCCTTCCGGTCCTGTCCATGAAAGAGGCAGGCGTATCCCTGGATATTGAGGAAAATGGAACCACATTTGCGGAAAATGCCATGATCAAGGCCAAAGCGGTCTGGCAGCAGACTGGCGGAATCGTCCTTGCAGATGATTCCGGTCTGGTGGTGGATTATTTAGGCGGAGAGCCTGGGGTGTATTCCGCCCGGTATTTAGGGGAGGATACTTCCTACGAGATCAAGAACCAGGCCATCATTGACCGTCTGGCAGATGCGAAGGAAGAAGAGCGGACGGCCCGGTTCGTCAGTGCCATCGCCGCAGTTTTGCCGGATGGCAGCGAACTGGTGACAGAAGGAACGGTGGAGGGTCTGATTGCCCATGAGCCTGCAGGCAATGGCGGATTTGGTTATGATCCGATTTTTTATCTGCCGGAGTACGGCGTGACATCCGCTGAAATTCCCATTGAAAAGAAAAATGAGATCAGCCACAGGGGAAAGGCTCTGGAGGCCATGAAGATCAAATTAAGAGAAAGACTGTAAGGAGAAATAGAATGAAGATTCTGGTTGTCAGCGACACACACAGAAAGGATGATAATTTAAAACAGGTTCTGTCAGAGGAATGCCCGCTGGATATGCTGATCCATCTGGGGGATGCGGAAGGCAGCGAGCAGTTTATCCCGGACTGGGTTAACCCAGAGTGCCGGATGGAGATGGTACTTGGCAATAATGACTTTTTCTCCAGGCTGGACCGGGAGCGGGAGATCGATATCGCAGGTCATAAGGCATTTATCACCCATGGCCATTACTATGGGGTTTCCATGGGACCAGAGGGCCTGGTGGATGAAGCAAAAAGCCGTGGATGTGATATTGCCATGTATGGTCACACCCACAGACCATTTTTAGATATGATCGATGGAGTGACAGTATTAAACCCTGGCAGTCTGTCTTACCCCAGACAGGAAGGCCGAAGACCGTCTTATATGATCATCCATGTAGATGCTGATGGAAAGATGGATTATCAGCAGAAGTATCTGTAAAAAGAATATTTGTAATGATTCAGTAGGTCTGCGCGTAATCGGTTGACAGGAATCATGCGCCAGGTTTCATAAATGTTCCGTTTGAGTCTGGGTGATAAAATGCAGATTCTGAGCAAAAATTCACGGAAAATAAAAAAATAAAAAAAATTCAAAAAAACAGTTGACATTATTGGAACCATCATATATAATAACTCTTGCGTTGCG
>CAKRWX010000099.1 GCA_934418055.1 uncultured Lachnospiraceae bacterium | reverse complement strand
GAGGACCATCAGCGATCCGTGTCATACCTGGAACGAAATTATCGATACAATGGTGATGGACAAATAAGGTGTCAGGCCAGGTACATGGATACCCGGAGAGAATCATATGGTCAATACGGGAATCGCAGGCACTCAGATACATGGCACCCATACCACCGCCGGAAATACCGAAAACGGATATGGTTTCTGCATTCTGCTGTTTCATAAAATCTACGATCTTCATGGCTTGAAATGAACGAAGACCGGCCAAAGAAAATCCGGAGGCCAGTAATTGCGTCCCATTTGGAAAACAAGAGCCTTTTTTACTATTTCCCATGTCATAATGTTGTTTATTTATGGTGATATGCCGGAAAAAATACAGCGGATCACGCGCCTGTACAAGGTAAACGAGCAGGAAGCGATCAAAATGATGGCAGACACCGATAAAAGACGCAGGACAAACTATGATTTTTACACGGATCAGAAATGGGGAAAAGCCAGCAACTATACGTTGTGTCTGAACAGTTCTCAGATTGGATATGACAGATGCGAGAAGATCATTGTGGAATGCAGGTGCTAAACAGTTATGATTGTACGATAAAAACAGGAACGGAGAGCGAGAAGCTTTCTGCTCCTGTTTTTTTGTACAATATGAGGTTGTGGTCAAACGTTTTCCTGCAGGCTTTAGGTCTGTTTGGGCTTCTTAGAAGCAGTTAATCTGGACAGATGAATGGTGATGGTTGTTCCATTATCTGGGTCGCTGCTTACCTGAATACCGGAAGCGGGGCCCAGAAGATTTTTGATACGGAGTGCTGAGTTGGCAAGACCAATCCTCTTGCGGACAAAACAGGCTTTATATAAAGCCTCCTGATCGTTCAGCAATTCCTGAAGATTTTTCAGTTTATCGGCCTCAATTCCCATGCCGTTGTCCCAGATCTGCAGGATGATCTGGGATTCCTCTGCATATGAGGAAACGATAATCGCTCCACTGCCTTTCTTTTCCAAACCATGGTAGACTGCATTTTCAATAAGGGGCTGGAGAGTCATTTTGGGAAGCAGCTGATCATAAAATTCTTCGTCTACATCCAGTTCCCAGTGAAATAAATGATCAAAACGAATATCGATAATGCTGAGATAGTGATAAATAATGTCCAGTTCCTCTTTTAAAGTTACCTTGTCCGGAGCACGCAGGGAATATTGGAGGATTTTGCCCATATGATCGGAAACATCCAGAATAGGAAGGGCATCATAGAAAGCCGCAATCCCACAGATACATTGTAAGGTGTTGATAATAAAATGTGGATTAATCTGTGTTTCCAGAATCATCAATTCATTTTCCTTGGCCTTCAAGGCACTTTCATAGAATTTTTTCTGTGTATCAAGCAGCTCCTGTGAGAGATTCTCCTGATGATCCAGAAGCGTATTCAGAATCTTTCCTATAACAGAAATTTCTCCGTTGTTGACAAGATGTATGCGCCCTTTCAGATTGTTTTCAATAATCTCACAGATCTGGCAGTAGAGTTCATGAACAGGAACAATAATACTGCGGTTATAGACAAATAGTAAAGCTACATAAAGCAGAATAAAAGAAAGAAATACGACCGGAATCAGAATAGAAAAAAGGGAATAGGTATGAAGCGAGGGGGACGGATTCAGACTATATGCAAGAGTCAGATCAGTTCCCTCAATATCTGTATATTCTTGTGGCGCATCAGGATTGCCAGGAGTGACAGAATACAGAAGATTCCGCTCAGAATCCAGAAGTTGGATGTTAAGTAATAGATGATCTTCCGGGAAAGAAAGAAGATCCTGCAGCTTATCCATATTCAGGAAAATAACTAGGCACCCCAACTGTTTGTTCCAGTAGGAGGTCTGGCTGGACAGATAGGTAACGGGCTGGACATAGGCCAGACAGGATATATTTTCGGACGGAACCGTGAGAAAACGGAAGGAAGCCTGTTGTGACTGCTGTTCAAAGTCAGTCCGGTAGGTGCTGGAAATAAGATTGACGGTATTGTTATCCGAACTGTAATGGTAAGGTAATCGGCCATCAGAGCGGAAAAGGACAATATCCGTAATCGCATCGTTGGAGGTAATAACAGAGTTGACTGCTGAAGACAGATACTGATGCTGGGTATAAAGTTCGTAATCATTTTTAGGAAGAAGGTAATGTTCCAAATTGGGCCCGTGAGAGAGCAGGTAAGCAACCGATAGCACATTCTGACAGGTAGATGACAGGGAAGAACTTGCCTTTTGAATGGTATTATCGGCATATTGTTGGCGGAGTGTCAAAGTGTTTTTTATAGAAAGAGATAACAGCACTACAAAAAAGAAGATCAGAATGACTGCGTGGGTAAGAGAAATCAGCAGGAATTTTTTCTGTATGGAATTTGGTATGTCAGAAGAAGTTTTATTCATTGGATACCTCCGGAGATCATTTTATCCCTATATTGGGAAGGGGTGAGAGAATAATATTTTTTAAATACCTTGCTGAAATAGATCTGGTCATCATATCCGGTAAGCCCAGCAATGTCGTTTATGGTCAGAGTAGGGTTTTGTAAAAGCAGTAAAGCCTTTTCCATGCGTAATTTTGTAATATACTGCGAAAATGTTAATCCGGTTGTTTTGGTAAAAAGACTGCAGCAGTAATTGGGCGAAAGAGCAAATTGGATTGCCAGCTCCTTTAGAAAAAGGCGTTTGGTAAAATTATTTTTGATATAAACAAGGAGCTCCTGAAAAGAGGATTCGGCGACTGGATCAGGTTTTGTGAAGGCATCCACATCATTGGCAACCGGAACTGCTGTCTGGTGGTGTTTTTCCAGATGAGTGCGCAGTTTTTGCAGCAGAAGCTGTGCATCCTGCATACTGACAGGTTTTACGCAGTAATCAAAGGCATGATGCTGGAGGGCTTCACGGGCATAGTCAAAATTAGAATAGGCGCTTACAATGACTACCTCACATTCCGGGGCAGTCTCTTTTATTTTCTGAAGAAGCTCAAGCCCGGTGATTTTGGGCATCTGGATATCTGTAATGATCACATGAGGATGGACACTTGGAATCAGCTTCAAGGCAGCTTCTGCGTTTGAAACAGCAGCACAAATATGAAAGCCAAGATCCCTGCGTTCGAAAATCTTTTTCATATAATTTAAAGCCCAAGGCTCATCATCTATAATAATAATCTGATAAAGCGCTAAAAAGTCATTCATTTTCATACTCTCCCTTTTTGCTCGTTTTTATGGATTATCTGACACAACTGGATGTAGATATTTACCATATTATCATTATAATACACAGAAATAATTATGCAATAAACACATAAAGACGATTGTAGTTTATGACAATAGATCCGATAGATTATGACATATGGAATGGGGGGAAAACATGTTAGTCTGAAAGAGGATCAAAGATACGGAACAAGATACGGAACATAGGAAGAGGGAGGGGGAGACAGGCATGGAAATCAATATTGAACCGTTGGAAAAAGAGCAGGGTCAGTTAGGCATCTGGAATCTGAGAGTGATCAAGGATGGAAAAACAATCCTGGCAAAGGATTGGGAGGAAGAAATCCGAAGAAATCAGTATTCGGCCAGTAAAAGCTTTACCAGTGCGGCAGTCGGGATCGCACAGAAGGAAGGACTTCTGTCATTGGATGAAAGGTTGTGCGAGGCATTTAAGAATGATATTCCGGAAGCTCCCTGCGAGAATTTGAAGAAAGCTACGGTAAGAGATCTGTTAACGATGGCATTGGGGCAGGATAAGCCATGTCTGATGGGTGGAAGCAGATTAACACTCCAGGAAACAGACTGGGTGAGATATTGTCTTTCCAGACCATTTCCCTATGAGCCTGGTAAAAGATTTGTGTACAACAATGCAGGACCATATCTGGCAGGCATTCTTGTGCAGCGAAGATGTGGATGTAATCTGGCAGATTATCTGTATCCACGGTTATTTCAACCACTTGGAATCAGAAGAACCTGCTGGGAACCGGACCCACAGGGGAATACATTTGGAGCAGGAGGTTTATTTCTCGGGGTATCTGAGCTGGCACGCTTTGGACAATTACTCCTACAGGACGGAAACTGGGACGGACATCAGCTGATTCCGGCAGATTATATCAGAGAAGCCAGTTCTGTTCAGGTAGATAATAGGTCTTTTGGATATGGATATTTGTTCTGGAGAGGACCGTGGGATTCCTATCGGGCAGATGGAAAATATGGCCAGATGGCGATTGTATTAAAGAAAGAGAATGCGGTGATTGCTGTGAATGCAGAATCCAGAGATCCGAAGATGATGGAAAGGTGCATGAATGTGATTATGCCACAACTTGTATAAAGGAAGGATAATACGATGAGAGCCGAGAGTAAGAAAAACAAACCGGCGAAGCCGATGAAATTGAGGATATGGAGAAACAGGGGTCTGTATATTTTATTGATTCCTATGTTGATATATTTTATTCTGTTCAATGTACTTCCAATCTGGGGACTTCAGATTGCATTCCGTGATTTTAAACCGGTACTGGGTATCACTGGAAGCCCATGGGTAGGACTAAAGTATATTAAGAAGTTTGTTACCTCCTATTCTTTCTGGACATTATTACGGAACACATTGGTGCTTAGCGTATATTGCCTGGTAATCTGTCTGCCATTGGCGATGTTTCTGGCAATCGTGCTGAAGTATCTCCCGATGAAACGTACCAGCCGCTTTATACAGGTTGCTTCTTATGCGCCACATTTCATTTCTATGGTTGTTCTGGTTGGTATGCTGAAAACCTTTTTAATGCCGGGAAGCGGTGTTGTAAATGTAATCTTGACAAAGCTTGGGAAAAACACCATTGATTTCATGGGAAATCCGAATTATTTCCCACATCTGTATGCATGGACAAAGGTATGGTCCCACCTGGGTTTTAATGCGATTATATTTATCGCGGGACTGACATCAGTAAGTGAAGATCTGCATGAAGCAGCAATTGTAGATGGAGCAGATAAGATGCAGAGGATCTGGAATATCGATATTCCTTCCATTATGCCAATGATGATCATATTGATGATTATGGAAGCGGGAAATCTTTTGAATGTAGGTTTCGAAAAAGCATTCCTGATGCAGACAGCGTCTAACCTGGGAGTATCGGAGATCATCAGTACCTATACTTATAAAATGGGTCTGCTGAGTACACAGTACAGTTATGCTTCCGCGATCGGTCTTTTTAATAACGTAATCAACTGTATCGTTCTTGTTATTGTAAATAAGGTGGCACAGAAAACAACAGAATCATCGTTGTGGTAAAGGAGTCTAGTATGAGAAGGTATTCGGATCAAATCTGGAATGTGTTTAGTATACTTTTTGCATTAATTGTATTGATTCTTTGTTTATATCCATTGTATTTTGTCCTGATTGCATCCGTGAGTGATCCGACAATGGTGAATTCCGGAAAGGTAATCCTGTTTCCAAAAGGAATCACGTTTTCTGCTTATAAATTTATACTTGCAGAGAAGGATATCTGGATCGGATATAGAAATACGATCTTGTATACGGTTGGATCAGTGCTTGTTGGTGCTGCGATTACGATTCCGGCGGCTTATGCATTATCGCGTAAGGATCTTGTAGGAAAAAATGTGGTTTTGAAATTCCTTACGTTTCTGATGTTTTTTAATGGTGGACTCATTCCTACCTATATTATTGTCAATAAGCTGCATCTTTTGAACACGGCAGCGATTCTGATCATCCTGAATTGTGTAACTGTTCAGAATATTATTGTGGCCCGCACCTTTTTTATTAGTAATATTCCGGATGAACTTCTGGAGGCAGCGTCTTTAGATGGCTGCGGAAATCTGCAGTTTTTTTACAAGATTGTACTTCCATTGTCAAAATCCATCATTGCTGTCATTGTTTTATATATTGCTGTATGGCAGTGGAATTCCTATTTTAACGCACTGATCTATACGACGAACCGGAATCTTCAGCCGTTACAGATGGTTTTGAGGGATATTCTGATACAGGGTCAGAACTTAAATATCGGAGAAGAAATGGATGCTGCCATGATCGAGTACATGGTGGAAATTGCGAACTTGATCAAATATGGAGTAATTGTGATGGCGATCGTGCCAATCCTGTGTTTTTATCCATTTGTCCAGAAATACTTTGAAAAAGGAGTTTTAGTTGGAAGTGTGAAAGGATGAGTAAGAGATAACATAACCTTAGAGGCCATGCCAGGCTTTTGAGATAGAGAACAGAAACTAAGAATAAACAGGAGGACGAGGAATGAAAAAAAGAAGGACAGAAAAAAAGGTTCTGAGCGCAGTACTTGCAGCCACGATGGTGATGAGCATGACTGCCTGCGGACAGGGCGGTTCCCAGAACCAGAAAACAGCGGATACTGTAGCTGAAACGGAAACGGCTGAGAAAACCCTGACGGCATCTGGACTGGATGCCCGGTATTTTGATGAAGAGGGAAATATGAAGCTCCCGCTTACAGATGGTTCCTACACATTTAAGATTTTATGGAAAAAGAGTGCGGATGATAAAGGAACACCAGCAGATAAATATATGCTGCAGGAAGCGCTGAAAGCAACCGGAATCAAGGTGGAGGTTGAGGAAGTAGCCGCACAGGCATGGGATGAAAAAATTTCTGTAATTTTTGCTTCTGGTGATCTGCCTGATGCCATTTGTGGTGAAATGCCGAATCTGATCAATTTTACCGATCAGTGTACCGACCTGACGGATCTGTTCCCTCAGTATTGCCCATTTATGAACAGCTTTTTTGAAGAAAATCCAGGTTCAAGGGCTGTAAATGAATTCGATGGACGGCTTTACTCACTGTCTCATACACGTATCAATATGATGAATTGCGATACGCTTTGGTCGATCAATACAACATGGCTTAAGAATGTCGGAATGGATATCCCAACGACAACGGATGAACTGTACGAAGTATTAAAAGCTTTTAAAGAGCAGGATGCCAATGGAAACGGAGATCCGAATGATGAAATCCCATATTCCTTTAATAAAGTAAATGACAGCAGTATCGCAAGTGACGGACTGTTATCTTTGATGAATATGTTCGGTATGGTAAATGACGGTGCAGCACGTAACAGCCAGTATATCATGGTTGAAGATGGAAAGGTTAAGTTTGCACCTACAGAGGAACGCTTCTATGAGATGCTGAAATACATTAACAAGCTGTATTCAGAGGGACTGATTGATCAGGATGGTCTTTTACAGGAACCTACTGACCGCTACAGCAAAGGAAGCAGTGACCGTCTTGGCTTCTTCACTCATGGAGGACTGGCTACAGGAGTTGTAGGTAATGAAATAGGAGAGCAGTATGAATATATTGCACCGCCTGCAAGTGAATACGGTTCCTATTGTCTGCAGCTTATCCCGGCAGCTGAGATGAGTGGTCCTTGTTTTGTAATTACCAATCAGTGTAAATATCCAGAACTGATGCTGATGTTATGCGAGTATATGAATTCAACACCAGATTTTAGATTCTACAGCCGGTTTGGTCCAGAAGGTGCAGCTTGGGTTCTCAACGAGGAAGGAAAAGCAGCAAATGCATCTGATTTTGAAGGAAAGCCATATAAAAACAGAAATCAGGCGACAGCAACAACCGGTATGGGCTTTTGCTTCCCGGTAATCTGTACAGAGGAAGAGGAAAACCGCAGAGCTTATGTAGGCTTTTCAATTCCATACAATGAAGCAGTAAGAAATCTGTATGGACCTAATGGCGGTCATGCGTGGGCAGAATCCTTCCCTCTCGGAAATGATACACTGGAAAGCTCAGCAAGAAGATCCGAGCTGTTTGCTGAGATCGATACTTATATCCAGAACTTTGTAGCAGAGTCCATGACAACTGGTATTGATGATGCTAAATGGCAGGCACATCTGGGTAAGTGTGGCCAGCTCGGAGTGGATGAGTATGTGGATAATTTCCAGACCTTATATG
>CAKRWX010000098.1 GCA_934418055.1 uncultured Lachnospiraceae bacterium | reverse complement strand
GGCAAGATTGGTCTGACCTCTGCTCAGCCATATCATTACTTAAATGCAAGTACAGATACTTCTGATGAGAGTAACTGGGGCGTATGTATGAAGGAATTAAAAGGTCTGAATCCAGATGCGGATATCGTTATTGGACCAGCTCCAGTTGGCCCAGATGGCAAATCCGGTACAGAAGGATGGAACTTAACTGGACGTCTGACCTGTCTGACGACCAAAGCCGTTTCTGACCCACGTAAAGTTGACGCGTTCTTAGCAATGTTAGATGCATATTATGCAGATATGGATTATGCCCGTCTGGTAAACTACGGCTTAGAGGGCAAACATTTTGAAATGACAGATAATGGCCCAGTACGTATTATGGAAGGTACAGAACTAAGAAAAGAAGGCGTTCTGCAGGTTGACTTCGGAAGCACAGTAACATTTGCAGAGAATATCACTCCTCAGAAAACCAAATTTGGCCATGAAGTCACTGGTAATGGATACTATCGTTTCAACGCTCCTCCAGTAGAGGAATTCTCCAACGTGATCGCAACACTGGATACCTTAACCGAACAGGCATACTTTGATATGATCACTGGCGCGAAACCGATCGATTACTTTGACACTTTTGTGGAAGAGTTTAAGAAAGCTGGCGGCGAGGCAGCAGAAAAGGCAGTTCAGGAAGCTTATGCAGAAAAATTAGCTGCTCTTGGAAAATAATAATCAGTAAGATCCGGGAGGTATCGACATGAATGTGATAAAAAAGAAAAAAGAACAGAAGCTGGTGCCGCAGCACAAGCGCAGCTTTTGGGGCAACCTGTGTTACTATAAGGAATATTACCTCATGCTGATTCCCGGAATCTTATTCTTTTTAGTATTTTGCTACGGCCCTATGTATGGTCTGGTAATTGCCTTTCAGGATTATTTTCCCCTGAAAGGCGTTACCGGAAGTAAGATGGTAGGTCTGAAACATTTTCGGGCATTATTTACAGATCCGTTCTTCTTATCGGTACTGAAAAATACCATTGTAATCAGTTTTTATAAGCTGTTGATCTGTTTCCCGGCACCGATTCTGCTGTGTCTGGCGTTAAATGAGATCAGCAATTACCGGTTTAAGAAGATTGCCCAGTCGATTTCTTACCTTCCACACTTTGTATCATGGGTTGTGGTATCTGGAATTATCATCGAGTTTTTATCTCCATCCAGAGGCCCGATCAATATCTTATTGCAGAATCTTGGTATGGAACCGATCTTTTTTGTGGCAGAACCCAAGTACTTCCGGGGCGTGTTAGTGCTTTCTGATTTATGGAAATCTGTTGGCTGGGGTTCCATCGTATATTTAGCGGCGGTTACTTCCGTGGATCCGACCCTTTATGAGGCGGCAGAGATGGACGGTGCGGGAAGAATTAAAAAGATCCTTCATGTGACGATTCCGGCACTGGCTCCGATTATTACGGTTATGTTTATCATGGAATCCGGCAAAATTTTAAATGACAGTTTTGAGCAGGTTTACAACTTCTTAACGCCGAGTACTTATGCAGTTGGCGATGTGATTTCTACCTTCGTATACCGGATGGGAATCCAGAAGATGCAGTACAGCTTTACAACAGCAGTCGATCTGTTTAAGAACATCATTTCGTTTATGCTGGTAGTCATGACGAATTATATTGCACGAAAGACCAACGATTATGCGTTGTGGTAGGGGGTAATGTGATATGAAAGATCAGAAAAGAGAGGAAACTGTACAGCGGAAACGGAAAAAGAAGAGAAGTGCAGAGGACTGGATCGTGGATGGATTCTCCTATGGAATCGTGATTCTTCTGATTGTATCGATCATCCTTCCATTTATGCAGGTGATTACAATTTCCATGAGTCCGGCTTCTGTAGTGAATAAAACGGGATTTCATCTGATCCCCACTAGCTTTGATTTTTCTGGTTATGTACAGATCGCAACCGATGATAATTTCTGGCATAGTTATGTAAACACGATTTTAAGAACCGTTTTGGGTACAGCAAGTGGTGTGCTGGTGACAGTACTGACTGCGTATCCGCTTGCAAAGCAGAATTTACCTTACAGAAAAGGAATTATGATGTTTGTGGTATTTACCATGTATTTCTCAGGTGGTATGATACCTAAGTATCTGTTAATGAAAAACCTGCATCTGACCAACAATTTTCTGGTATATATTCTGCCGGACCTGATCACCGGATTTGCGCTGATCATTACAAGAAACTTCTTTATGAGTATTCCTCCGGCATTGGAGGAATCCGCAAAGATTGACGGCGCTACCAACCTTCAGGTATTATTCCAGATCTATCTTCCGATTTCTACCCCGGTGCTGGCGACTGTTTCTTTATGGTACAGTGTACGGCATTGGAATGCATGGATGGATAATATGCTGTATGTGACCAAAAGCGGTCTCTATGTGCTGCAGTATGTGATCCAGACCATTTTAACCAATGGAAAGACGGCGGATATGGAGATGGTAACGGACGTGATCGTACATACGGAAACCATGAAAATGGCAGCATTGATTCTGTCATTGATCCCAATTGTATGTACTTATCCATTTTTACAGAAATATTTTGTAAAGGGCATGATGGTAGGATCTGTAAAGGGATAACATATGTTTAAAAAGCTGCTTTATATTAATCTGTTCAGCATTACGTTTTTAGCGTTATTCAACTACCTGGTATTTCATAATTTGAACAGCAAGGCCTATCTGGAAAGCTTTACCGTTTATAATCAGAGGATCAATGACCTGGCTTTTCAGAATATAGACAGGCAGATCATGGAGGCAGCATCAGAGATTCCACAACTGTATTTTTCGGATATTAAGCAGAATGAGGATCTCCTTCTTCCACAGGAAGAAGATGTGATGGGTTCACCGGCCGGAATCCGAGGGCTGGTGAACCAGATGGAAGAGATCAAAAAATCGTATTCCTATGTGAAAAGCATGGACGTGTATTATGAGGGGACCCAGACTATCGTCACGGGGTTTAATCTGGTTCACCATATTACGTCTGACGAGGAAATCAAAAAATACCTTCCCTGGTATGAGGAATTTCAGGAGACTGGAAAGCTGAACGCGTTTTTAGAGTCTTCTCAAGGAATTTATCCCACTGGGGAACCGGTTATCACTTATGCCAGCAGAATCTCCCGGTCGAAATGGAAAGACAGGGGGATTGTTGTCGCTATTCACATATCTCCAGGATCGCTAAAAGAATATATGGACGAAGAAGAAGGTACTTTGATGGTGACAACTCCTTCTGGCAAAATTCTGTATCTGACCAAGGGACGGGATTATGAAGAAGCCTGTCTGGTGGAAAATGATGTGAAAAAGCAGGAAGAAAAGGAAAAGAACCTGGTTACCCTGCTTCCTGTCCGACTGGATTCCGGGGAAACCACAATATTCCATTCTGGCTTTCAGAGAACAGGGCTGGAATATTATTATTACATTCAAAATAACCGGCTTTATGCGGATTATAATGTGCAGAACCGGATCTTTTTGATGAACTTTTTACTGTCGATCTTCTTTAATCTGGTTATATTAAGTGTCTTTTCCTGGTTTAACCACTGCGCGTTTAAAAAGAGGATGTCCAAGGCGTCAGAAGAGATTACAACTTTAAATGAGACGGTCCGGTCATCCAGACCATTGCTTTTGCAGAATGCAGTCCGTTCCCTGATTTTAAACCGGCGGATGGATCAGGCGTATGAGCAGGCTGCGGAGTATCTGCAGTATGACAGCGTCAGCACAGCGGTTCTCTATCATCCGGATTTGAATGGAGCCAGTGATCTGGTGCTTCGGCTGCAGGAAGAACTTTTAAATGGAAATGGCAGTTATCACAGCTTGTTTACCACCATGGAGAAGGGGGAAGTGGCAGTGATTCTGTCTTTTGATGCAGTAAACAAGGAAATGGCTTATGAAGACTTTCAGAAGCGGCTTTTTGCTGTGACGGAGGATTGCCATCTGATTCAGGGAAAGGCATTGGAACTGTCCAAGGAAAACATCCGGAATAGTTACTTAAACGCCGCAGAAATTGCCAGATATCGTTTTATCTATTCTGACCGGTTGCTTTTAACAGATGCAGATGTAGAGATTGAGAAGAGAAAGGGTTCTGGAAGTCATCTGAGATTGTTTGAGGCCATTGAGCGGGATATTTTCAGTGAAAATTTCCAGGACTTCCAGTATCACATCGAAGCGCTGACGGTATCTTTCCAGGAAGGTAATTACACCATTGATTACTGTATGTCTACTCTGCGGGATCTGGTATCCCTTCTGTATCAGATCATGAATCAGCGGCAGCTGGATATGTGGATTATTTTTGGATATGATATCCGGGAGTATTATAAGCAGATTGAAAGTCTGGAAGAGTTTAAAGTCTGGATGCTGGATCTGTGCAGTATTTTGCTGGAAAATATGCGCCAGAAGAAGCAGAACGTGGATACCGGTCTGCAGGCGAAATTGACTGCTCTGATTGATGAAAATCTGGAAAATGAGATTTCCCTGGATTTCCTCTGTGATCGCCTGGATATGCGGCCAGATGCCTTAAGCCGCCAGTTTAAACAGGTGATGGGCAAAGGGTATACAGAATACATCAAGGAGAAGAAGATGGCCAGAGTTCTGGAACTGTTGGCAGAAGACTGCAGTGTGAAGGAGATTGCAGGGCGGATGGGCTATCACTCTCCACAGTACTTTATCAAGGTATTTAAAGAAACTTACGGGCTTACGCCATATCAGTATAAGAAACAAAAGATGGGAAAAGCGGAAGAAGAATAGCAGAATGGAAGAAAAGAAATGGATATTTCCGAAGGCTTGAAATTCGGAAGTGTCCATTTTTTTAACAAGATTTGCTGACAAGATGCACAAAAAGCAATGAAAAAATGATCGCAAAACTGCAAAACTGAATAAATGCCGGGCAAAATCCGCCTAAATCCAGGCGCAAATCCTGCAAAGCCGCAAAAAATGTAAAATTCACATGAAAAATGGGTGAAAAACCGGAAAAGGAAGCGGATGGACCGGCAAAAAATGTGCGTTGAAAACACAACTGGAATCTCCTATACTGGCCTCAACGAAAACGTAAGGAGGGAACCAATCGTTATGGGGAAACGGGTTCAGAAAGTCTTAAAACGAGACTGGCAGCTGTTGGTGCTGTGTGCGCTTCCAGTTTTGTATTTCATTATTTTCCATTACATACCAATGTACGGCGTACAGATCGCCTTTAAGGATTTTAAGGCGACGGACGGTATCTGGGGAAGTGCCTGGGTCGGATTTAAACATTTTAGGCGGTTTTTTGCATCATCCCAGTTCGTGTCATTGATTAAGAATACGCTGGGGTTGAGCCTTTTACAGATTTTACTGGGATTCCCAGTTCCGATTATCCTGGCAATTATGTTAAACCAGGTAAAGAACCAGAGATTCCGAAAATTTGCACAGTCGATTCTGTACTGCCCACATTTTATTTCCATCGTAGTTTTAGCAGGTATGCTTTACATCTTCCTGTCACCAAGAAATGGTATCGTTAATACGATCATTAAGATGTTGGGCGGCGAGGCGATCTTCTTCTTAGGAGAGGCCAAGTATTTCAAACTGACTTTCGTTATTTCCGGAATCTGGCAGAATGCCGGATGGAGCGCCATTATTTATATTGCGGCTCTGGCCGGAATCAGCCCGGATCTGTATGAGGCGGCGCAGGTGGATGGAGCCAACAAATGGCAGCGAATCCGTCACATTGATCTTCCAGGTATTATGCCAACCATCGTGATGATGTTGATCATGGAGATCGGAAAAGTCATGAGTCTGGGATTCCAGAAAGCATATCTGTTACAGAATGCACAGAACTTAGCAGCCAGCGAGATCATTTCTACTTATATTTACAAAGTTGGTATGCTGGATGCCCAGTACAGTTATTCAGCAGCAGTAAACTTATTTAACAACGTGATCAATATCATTCTGTTGGTAACTTTCAATAAACTGGCGAAGAAGCTGACAGATAACAGTCTGTGGTAGGAGGAAGCATATGAGCGGAAAAAAACAAAGCCTGCACCGGAGTTTTAAAAGTCAGGCAATGACCGATAAGATTTTTGATATTGCCAATCATCTGATCCTGGGAATCGCAGTTTTACTGGTATTGTACCCGATGTATTTCGTGGTGATCGCGTCATTTTCCGATCCAGTAGCCATCAACAATGGCCTGGTACGGCTTCTGCCAGTGGGATTTAATACCTTAGGTTATCAGAAGATCTTTGAAAATGTAAAGATCTGGCGTTCTTACAGCAACACGATTTTCTACACGGTTGTGGGAACCAGTATCAACATCATTATGACCATGATGCTGGCATATCCATTAAGCCGGAAAAACTTTTTTGCCAAGGGACCGTTGATGATGTTTGTCCTGTTTACCATGTATTTCCAGGGCGGTCTGATCCCGACTTACCTTTGGGTGAACCAGCTGCACTTATACAACACTCCATGGATCATGGTACTGTTACCGGCAATCAACGTATTTAACCTGATCATCGCTATTAACTTTATTAAAAATAACATTCCAGAGGAGTTATATGAAGCGGCTTCCATTGATGGATGCAGTCATTTTAAGTTCTTTACCATGATGATTCTGCCTCTTTCCAAGACGATCATCGTCGTACTGGTTCTGTATTACGGCGTTGCTCATTGGAACGAGTTTATGAACGGTCTGATTTATCTGCGTGATGAGGGGTATCATCCACTGCAGCTGACCTTAAGAGCGATCCTGCTTCAGAACCAGGTATCTGGTCTGGGAGATGTAGACAGTATTTTGGAGCAGCAGAAAGCAGCAGAGTTATTGAAATATGGGGTTATCATTGTGTCAACACTGCCGGTACTGGTAATTTATCCGTTCCTGCAGAAATATTTTGAAAAAGGAGTCATGGTTGGCTCTGTAAAAGGTTGATTCTACACCTCGGAGAGGGTAAATAATAATAACAGGAGGAAATGAATATGAAGAAACAGACAAAAGCACTGCTTATGGCGGTGACGATGACCGCATCAGCAATGACTGCATGTGTGCCGAAAGCGACCACAGAAACTACGGCAGCAGCAACCGAAGCAGCAGGTACGGCAGCGGGGGAGACACAGGCTGAGTTCCAGATGAATAAAGAGGGACTTCCAATTGTGACTGAGCCGGTTACCTACGAGATCGCAGCAGCAACCAGAAAGAACAAAGACTTTAAGGATCTGGAGTATTTCCAGAAACTGGAAGAATCCACCAATGTAAAAATCAACTGGATGATGACTGCAAGAGATGCGTGGTCTGAGAAGAAAAGTCTTCTGTTTGCCAGCAACTCCCTTCCAGATGCGTTCTATGGACAGGATATCCTGACCAATGTGGATGTAATCAAATACGCTTCCCAGGGAATGTTAATTCCGCTGGAGGACATGATCGACGAGTACATGCCAAACTTAAAGAAGATTTTTGATGAGAATCCACAGTACAGAAAACAGGTTACTGCTCCTGATGGACATATCTATTCTCTTCCAACCATCAATGAGTTAAACCCAACCACCCATGACAAATGGTTTATCAACAAGACATGGCTGGATAACTTAGGACTGGATGTTCCAACAACCAAGGAAGAGTTGGAGCAGGTTCTGTTAGCATTTAAAAATGAGGATGCCAATGGCAATGGTGATCCTAACGATGAGATTCCGTTTACGTTCCGTTATACTACTAGTGAGCCATATAACCGTCAGCAGGGTCTTCAGTCCATCTTTGGAACCTTCGGCCAGTTAGATGATATCTATCACTTTATTGTAAAAGATGGTGAAGTTGTGTATACACCAACCACCGAGCCATACAAAGAGGCAATCTCCTATTTCCATCAGTTATATGAGGATGGCGTGATTGATCAGGAAGTATTTACCCATGATATGTCCGTTTACTGTGCAAAGATCCAGGATCCGAACAAGATCGTTGGTATGTTCTTAGGATGGAGCCGCAG
>CAKRWX010000097.1 GCA_934418055.1 uncultured Lachnospiraceae bacterium | reverse complement strand
GGGCCATGCCGCTGTCCACGAAATGAACGGTAGCACCAGTCACCTTCACGCCTCTCTCCAGAGCCGCCTCATGTACCTTCAATCCGTAGAATCCAACGCCGCAGAAGGACGGAATTAAGGACGGATGGATGTTGATGATCTTTCCCTCGTATTTCTCAATCATGGCAGCAGGAATCTTCACTAAGAAACCGGCTAACACGATCAGATCCAGATGGTATTCATCAATTTTATGTAAGAACGCTTCATTAAAAGCATCCCGGTTCTCATAATCCTTTGGGGAAATGCACAACGCTTCAATGCCATGTTTTTTCGCCCGTTCCAGGGCATAAGCACCTGGATTGTTGCTGACCACAACTGTAATTTCTGCATCTGTGATCTTCCCGGCGTCTACCGCATCTAAAATCGCCTGAAGATTGGTTCCACCTCCGGAAACCATCACACCGACTCTTAGCATAAGGTCACTCCCTTTTCTCCTTCTTCAATGGAACCGATCACATATGGGGTATCACCAGTTTCACGGATAGCAGCCATGGTCTTCTCCACATCAGCAGGATCAACTGCTACTACCATACCGATGCCCATGTTGAAGGTGTTGTACATCATCTGCTCTGTGATCTCGCCCTTCTTTGCCAGCATACCGAAAATAGCAGGAATTTCATAGCTGTCCTTTTTGATCACTGCTCTGGTTCCTTCTTTTAACATACGCGGTACATTCTCATAGAAGCCTCCGCCAGTAATATGGCTGCAGGCTTTCACAGTCACACCAGCTTTTTTCACATTCTTTAAGGCTTTCACATAGATTCTAGTCGGTGCCAGAAGCGCCTCGCCAAGTGTTTTACCCAACTCATCATAGTAGGTATTTAACCCTTCTTTAGTCAGCTCATTCTCAAATACTTTTCTTACCAGCGAGAATCCGTTGGAATGAACGCCAGTGGATGCCATACCGATCAGCACATCCCCAGCTTTTAAGCTCTCACCAGTGATCATCTCTTTCTTGTCGCAGACACCAACTGCAAATCCGGCCAGATCGTAATCTTCCTCCGGCATCAGTCCTGGATGTTCTGCAGTTTCACCGCCGATCAGCGCTGCTTCAGACTGGAGACAGCCCTCTGCCACACCTTTTACGATGTCAGCGATCTTCTCCGGATAGTTTTTGCCACAGGCAATGTAGTCTAAGAAGAATAATGGCTCACCGCCTGCGCAGGCGATATCATTCACGCACATGGCAACAGCGTCGATACCGATGGTATCATGCTTGTCCATGATGATAGCCAGTTTTACTTTCGTTCCACAGCCGTCTGTACCCGATAACAGCACCGGCTCTTCCATTTCTTTGATCTTTGCTAACGAAAAAGCACCGGAAAAACCACCAAGGCCGCCTAATACCTCCTCACGCATGGTCTTTTTTACGTGTTCTTTCATTAATTCTACGGATTTATATCCTGCTTCAATATCAACTCCGGCTTTCTTGTAATCCATGATTCTCCTCCTTACGTTATCACACAGTGTTTTTTATTCTGATTTACAGTAACTGATACTTTTATGCAAGGTACTCTTTATATCCAATCTGCTGAAGCTTCTCGTCTTTCTTTACCACATCGTTCTTCATCTCTTCGGAATACTGTTTTAATTTTCCTAATAATTCATCATCAGAAGCAGCTAAGATCTTCGCTGCAAGAATGCCAGCGTTAGCGCCGCCGTTGATGGCTACCGTAGCTACCGGAATGCCGGATGGCATCTGGACGATGGAATAAAGGGAATCCACACCGCCAAGATCAGAAGTCTTCATCGGGATTCCAATGACTGGAAGTGGGAAAAGAGCTGCGCACATACCTGGAAGATGTGCTGCCTTACCTGCGCCTGCGATGATCACCTTGATGCCCTTTTCTTCTGCTTCTTTGGCCCACTGGAAGAAAATATCAGGTTCCCGGTGTGCGGAAATGATCTTCATCTCATAATCAATTCCAAACCGGTCAAGAATCTCCGCTGCTTTCGCCATGATCGGCATATCTGAGTCGCTGCCCATAACAATTCCAACTTTTGCCATTGTTCAGATTCTCCTTTTTCTGCTTATTATTATCTGTTGTTATGTGTTTAAGAAGCCTTATTAATAAGTTGTGTTTATTAATTAAGCTCTACTTATTAAGTATAATACTAGCATTTCCAGTCCACGTCAACCACAATTTTTCCAGTTTTCTTTAAGAACTCTGTCCGATTTATTTTTCTTTGCGTATAATAGCAACCGCGCAAGGAATCACACCTTCGATCCAGTCATAGGTTACCTGTTTATAGCCTGCGTCTCGAAAGAATTTCTTATAGGTTTCCAGCGTAAACTTCTGCTTAAAATCTACTCCTATTTTTTCCAGAATACAAATCAGCCCCTTGACATTTCCTTTTTGATTTCGGTTCATATAGGTGGGAATCACGATCATGCCACCCTTTTTACAGACTCTGTCCAGTTCACGCAAAGCCTGAACTGGGTCATCTAACAAATGAATCACATTGGCTGCAACGACTTTATCAAAGCTTTCATCCAGATATGTGATATGCAAGATATTTTCCCGTTTCCATTCGATGTTATTGAATGACCTATATTTTTTCTTAGCTCTTCTCAGCATATTCACAGAATAATCCGTTGCCACCAGATATTGACATTTCTTAGCAATCGCTCCACTTAAAAGACCAGTGCCGCATGCGCATTCCAGTACCCGATCCTTGGATGTAATCACGGATCCGATCAGCTGGCATAGAGTGTGATCGGTTTTGCGGTTGATCCGGTCGGCAAATATGTCATAAAAATCTGCAATTTTGTCCCAAAACATAATAACCCCTCCTTGACTTATTTTATCATGGAGAGGTTATTATTTCTATGTCTTCTCAAACAATATTGGATTAATTAAGCTAAACCAGTCATAACCGCTACACAGATTGCAATAGCAACAATCACAACCCAGATGCAGAACAGCGGGATCTGATATTTTAACCATTTTTCAAATGGTACACCAGCGATTGCCAGAGAAGCAACTAAGGAGCTGCTGACTGGGAAAATGGTGTTGGAAAGTCCATCGCCGTACTGGTAAGCTAAAACTGCAACCTGACGGGTTAAACCGATGACATCTGCCAGTGGAGTCATGATTGGCATAACGATTGCCGCCTGACCACTTGCGGAGCATACGAAGAAGTTGAATACC
This sequence comes from uncultured Lachnospiraceae bacterium, assembly GCA_934418055.1. GTDB lineage: Bacteria > Bacillota > Clostridia > Lachnospirales > Lachnospiraceae > UBA3402. The sequence goes on along the minus strand of CAKRWX010000097.1, from coordinate 4,789 downwards.
AGGTTGAACAGGAACATAACAACTGCTGCGATCGGTCCAGTTAAATAAGACAGTGGAATTGCTACTGCATGGATGATGGTATGGATAATGTTGCCATCATTCATGATCAGGGAAATACCAGTTGCAAAACCAACCAGGATCATACCAGGCGCAATGCCTTTGATACCACGTTTAAAGGAAGCTGCGATCTCATCAGGAGTCATTTTAGCCAGGAAACCGGAAGCAATGGCGATAAAGAGCATAAATGCTGCCATCATATCCTGTCCCCAGTCAAGGTTGATTGCTCCATATACGAATACACCGAAGCCGCCAAATGTCAGAATTACAATGGTAATGTCCTGCCATGTCAGTTTTACATCAAAATCCGGATGATCAATTCCTTCAAATCCCTGCATGGCTGTACCGTACAGATAACTCCTGGTTGGATCTTTCATGATCTTGGTGGAGTAACGCAGGGTATAAATAATGGATACTAAAATAATGATTGCGGAAACAACAATACGGAATCCAGAACCGGATAACAGCGGCACATCAGCCATTTCCTGCGCGATCTGTACGGAACTTACAGACATAAAGGAAGTACCGAATCCGGCGAAGGTTGCCAGATAGATGATCGCCATAGCGGAAATACGGTCCATACCAAGCTGGGACGCAACTACCAGACCAATCGGGATAAATGCAACAGTAGAGTTCACTAACGCTCCAGTGGTTCCTAAGAAACCAAACAATGCCATAATGATCGGGATCAGCAGGATTGCTTTGTTCTGGAATTTGTGGATTGCCGCAGCAAAGAAGTTAGACAGCGCTTTCGTATCGTTAACAACATGGAAGCAACTGCAGATCAGGATTACTGCAAGAATCATGGAACTCTGCTTTTTTAATCCAGCCAAAGGCGCTTTTAATAGCTGAAGAAGCGTTGTTGGAGTTTTCGCTACATAGTGAAAAGTTGCTGTGTCAACGATGTCCTTTCCGCTGGCTGCATCTTTTACCATATCATAGCTTCCAGATGGAATCAGATATGTTAACAGTGCTGCAAAAATCATGATACATACCATGATCACAAAGGTATCAGGAAGTTTTACCTGCTTGACATCTAATTGTTTTTTCGGTTTGGAATTTTCGCTCATATGTATATCCCCCTATACATCAAATTTGTAATACTCTCCTTCACATGGATTGCCCCAGCAGATCAAACCGTACCCCCGGTTCAGGCAATACATGGTGGAGGCGATGGTTACCAGATTTTTATCTGTGGAGTGGTTGCAGATGGAACCCGGATAACCATAATGGTCTTTTAAACACTCCTGAATGTAATCTGTTGTAATTTCACCCTGTTTCTTCTTTAATAATTCATTCAGACGCTGTCCGCGGAAATGATGGATATGATCTTTGTCTGCCGGTGTAAAACGGTCAATGACCGGATTGGCAACAATATCATTTCCCTGAGTTACGATTCCTCTGGACGGATACATCTTATAATGCTCTACCGGAGTTGTTTCATAAACTACCACATCACCGGTCTTGCTGGCAAGGACATAGTTTAAGGATACTCCAGGCTCAAAGGCATCCAGAAGGGCATATGCCTCCTCGATGGTCTTACACTGTAAGATTCTTCGTCTCATAAAGTTCGTCGGAATGGCAACTTTTCGGAAATCCTTGGTAGATAACAGGGTACTGCAGCTAAGACAGAGACCGTGGCTGTTCATACCATTGCGGATCAGCTGTCCAGGCTCGCTTACTCCCATAATCTTGGTACCATTCTCCTCATCAATGTGAACCACATACAATTCTTTGCCCACATACTCAGCCTTGTCCCAGTTCTGACCGCTGATGGTCTCATGTTCTGCGGTTGCTTCCGGTGTAACACCATAACAGGTACACTCGTTATTCTCGAAATAATCAACCCCTTTCTTGAATTTGAGAAGTTCGTATCTGGCATTGAGCAGCATGATTACGGCCAGTTCCTGCCCGGAACCATCTGCAATGCCACGAACCTCCATCATCAGATCAGGCATTTCTTTATCAAGAAATTCCACATACTCCATCGCCATAGCTTTTGCTTCGTCCCAGGTATATCCCTTTTTCTCAAATGTTTTCGCATATCCGGCACAGATACGTTCAATACGGTCCTTTACCTGAGATCCATGCTGTAAGCCCCGCTCATAAGGGTCTGATGATCTGATGTAAATCTCTTTCATCTTCTCTTTCATGATGAAATCCTCCTCTTCCCTGGCTATTCGCCTAGACATCTTCTTTTAAGAAACCATTGCCGATGATCCATCATTTTATCGACAACATATGCCTGGACAATTGTGTAAATCAGTCCATACAACACTGCAACAATATTTTGGAAGACGATGGCTGCCAGAATCAAAACGCTGCCATCTACAGCCTGTACCAGTTGTCCAATAGACATCTGAGGCCGGAGCTTCTTAAAAGACAAAATCAGGAAATCGCTGCCGCCAGTACAGCTGTTTGCCATAAACAGCACTGCGCAGCCAACACCAGCAAACATTCCAGAAAAAATTGCGGCTAACAGGGGGCTTCCTGTAAATGCCGGAAAATAGATTGCCACATGATCCATAAAAAAAGCGGCTACAATCATGCTCTGCATGGACCGGATCAGGTATTGCTTTCCAAGGATCCGGAAACTAAACAATAAGATCGGAATATTTAAAACCAGAACCACCGCTCCAATGGGAAGTCCGGTCAGATAATTGATGATCATTCCCAAACCATTTAAACCACCTGGAGCAAAATTTGCGTTAACGGCAAATACCTGGACGCTGACTGCCATCAGAATACCGCTGATACTGTCAATCACCAGTTCTCTGCCCCAATTCCTTAATTTTCTTGCATTCATATTACTCAAACCTCATTCTTGATTATCATCTGTTGATGGCTCAATTATAGGTCTGGGCTTACTATAAGTCAAATTTGAAATATTTTATAAAATTATAAGAAATTACTTATATTTTATTCCAAGTACCAAGACGGATATTTTCACGGACCAGTTCCATGAACGCATTCATAGACTGGGATACATAGCTGTCCTTTCTGCGGATCATACAGAGGGTTGTCTCAAAATCACCTTTATCCAGGCGGAAAAAAACTCCACGCTTCTGGGCAAAGGCAATGGTGTCCTGAAGCAGGGCGCAGCCAATACCAGACTGAACCAGATTAAACTGGCTGGAACCATTGATCACCACGGCGCTGTTTGGATAGAAATCGTATGCTTCATAAACAGCATTGAGCCATCTGGCAAAACGAGGCTCATGGTTGTTGGTGATAAAGGGATCGTCCTTTACTAAATTTAAATCCACCGGTGGACGTAGTCTCCAATCAAAGATTCCACCCGTGGTTTTTGCTAATGGATGCTCCGGCGGAACAGCCAACAGCAAGCGATAAACAAATAATGGCTCATAAGTCAGTTCTTTGCGGATAGAAGGTGCAACTTCCGCTGCGTCCATGACAAACGCAAAGTCCAGTTTTCCTTCTGCCACCTGCTTTTCAAAACCATTGCCGGATCTGGTATTGACACGAAGTTGTACTTTGGGATACATTTTTCGCCATTCCGGCAAAATTACTGGAAGAAACATAGCTGCGCGATTAACAGATAACCCCACTCGCAGAACACCGGATTTTTCATTTTTCATATCATCCAGCTCCTGGCGCAGGTTCGCTTCCATGATCACTTCTCTTCTGGCCGTATCGATCAGAAGTTTTCCTTCCTGGGTAATGGATAGACCGCCTTCTTTTCGTTCAAATATCTTAATGTCATATTTCTTCTCTAAGGAAGAGATCACTTGGCTGAGCGCTGGCTGAGTGATAAACAGCTGCTTCGCCGCTTCCGTAATCGAACGGGTCTCTTCCACCTTTAATAAGAATTCCAATTTCTTTAAATCCATATCTGTTTCCTTTCTGTACAGGCTTTCTTCGCTGTATTTAGCATAATGGATGTTTTATCAAAAATCAATAAGTATTTGCTTATGAAATCATTATACTTTTTCTATTTGCACTTATTTTGCATCATGGCTATAATGAAGGCATCAAGAGAGCGGTTTGAAGAAAGGAAAACAAATCATGGATCAACAGAATTTACAGCTTCTTTTTGAATATGTGGATCAGCATTTTGATGAAATGGTTCAGGAATTGAAGGACGTCTGCAGTTTTCGCAGCGTTTCTGGTGATAAAGAAGGTTTAACACAGACAAAAAATTACATTTTGCGGAAAATGGATCAACTTGGACTAGAATATCGGGAATATGATGATCCAAAGGCAGATTCTCCAATCATTGCCAGCGACAATCCAGGGGATAAGGAGAAATCCATCATTTTCTATAATCATTATGATGTGATGCCAGAAGGTGATCCTGAAAGCTGGACCAGCAAACAGCCATTCCAGGCAGATATCCGGGATGGACGGATTTATGCCCGCGGTGTTTCTGATAATAAAGGCGGTCTTCTTTGCCGTCTTCATGCCATTGAGGCGATCCGAGCCGTAAACAAAACACTTCCCGTGCGTCTGAAATTTTTCTATGACGGAGAGGAAGAATCATCCAGCTATCTGATGGAAAAGCTGGCCATGAAAGAAAAAGAACTTTTCAAAGAATTGATTGATGCTGATATTGCTGTATGGGAAGGCGGACTCATTGATGATGAGGGCAATCCTTATGGACGTTTTGGCGTCCGTGGTGACTGTTCTTTCCGCCTGACTGTAAAAACAGCAGATTACGATTGTCACGGACGATATGGCGCAACGGTACCTGGGGCCGCCTGGCGTCTGATCT